>CAJMLD010000187.1 GCA_905214175.1 uncultured bacterium | reverse complement strand
CGAATAGGGCGGCGACCTTGCCATTGACCTTGGCACCGCCAATACGCTTGTTGCCGTTAGGGGCCAGGGCATCGTCATCAACGAGCCCTCGGTCGTTGCCATCGACAAGAGCGAGAGCCGCGTCCTCGCCGTGGGTGCCGACGCCAAGCGCATGATTGGCCGCACGCCAGGCTCCATCATCGCCGAGCGCCCCCTCAAGGATGGCGTCATCGCAGACTTTGATGTCACCGAGGTCATGCTCAGGTACTTCATCGAGAAGGCCCGTGAGCGTCGCTATCCCTGGTCTCCTCGGCCGCGCGTGGTTGTCTGCGTCCCCTCGGGTGTCACGTCCGTCGAGAAGCGCGCTGTGTTCGAGGCGACTATCCAGGCCGGCGCGCGCCAGGCCTATCTGATCGAGGAGCCCATGGCCGCTGCCATTGGCGCCGACCTTCCCATTGAGGACCCAACCGGTTCGATGGTTGTAGACATTGGTGGCGGTACCACCGAGGTCGCTGTTATCTCCATGGGCGGAATAGTGGTTTCGCAGTCCATTCGCACGGCGGGCGACGAGTTTGACCAGACCATCCTGGAGCACGTCCGCGATGCCTACAACCTCTCTATCGGCGAACGTACGGCCGAGGACATCAAGATCAAGGTCGGTTCGGCCGCTCCGCTCGCCGAGGAGCTTGACGTCGAGGTCAATGGCCGCGATGTCATGAGCGGTCTCCCTAAGACGGTTCGCATCGAGAGCGAGGAGATCCGTCGCGCCCTGGATCGCCCGCTTGACGAGGTTACGAAGGCCGTCAAGGACGCCCTTGACGTGACGCCGCCAGACCTCGCGTCGGACCTCATGTTCTATGGCATCCTGCTCACGGGCGGCGGTGGCCTTCTCCGCGGCCTTGACCAGCGTCTCCGTGAGGAGACGGGCGTACCCGTCAACGTGAGCCCCACCGCTCTTGAAAACGTTGTCAACGGTTGCGCTAAGGTCCTCGAGGCCAACGCACTTTCCGGTGGTTTCGTCCAGAGTACAGGCCAGTAGGCGTGCCGCTCGGGGGAAGACGGGCCCCGGCGTCGGGGCTGGGAAACAACAATCAGGGTACGGGCGGGCGCGAGCTTGTCGTGTGCCTCATCATCTCGGTGGTGCTCTTCACCGTGGGCGTTCGCACGGGAGACGATGGCCCATTGGGTGCCGTGCGGGGAGCCTTCCAAACCATCACCACGCCGGTGCGCCTCGTGGGCTCGGCCATCTCTATGCCGTTCCAGGGGTTGGGCAACATCTTCTCCAATCTCACCGCGGACCAGGCCACGCTCTCTGAGCTTCAGGCCGAGAACGACGAGCTGCGAAGCAGGAACGCGGAGCTCGAGGAGGCCGAGCAGACGGCAACTCGCCTGCAGGGGCTTCTCGACCTCCAGAGCACCTATGACCTGCAGTCCACTGCGGCTCACATCATCTCGGGCTCAAGCGACTCCTGGTCGTCGACCGTCATCATTGACAAGGGAACCAGCTCTGGGCTCTCTGTTGGCATGCCGGTGACCTCGTCCTCGGGCGTCATTGGGCAGATCGTCGAGTGCGGAGCTACGTCCTCCACCGTGCTTCTCGTGACTGACGAGTCCTCGAGCATCTCGGCCATGGTTCAGTCGAGCCGGGCGCAGGGCATGCTCAATGGCTCCGCTGCGGGTGAGGTAAGCCTCGACATGATTCGCACCGACCAAACCGTCGAGGTTGATGACATTGTGGTCACGAGCGGCTTGGGTGGCGTCTTCCCCAAGGGTCTTCCTCTTGGCAAGGTGACAAGCGTCGAGAAGAACCCTGGGTCCATGTACTACACCATCGTTGTCGAGCCGTACGCCCACACCGAGAACGCCGAGGAGGTTCTCGTCATTACCTCGCTCACGGACTCGCAGGTCGCGACATCCGAGGACGTGGCGGCCGCAGACGCCCAGGAGACCTCGTCGAGCGCGACTGACTCCTCGGACGCGAGTGCGGACTCGTCAACTTCGGGTTCCGCTGACGCTGACGCCACGGGTACGGATTCGAGTAACTCGGGTGGTGCCACTGCGGGCACGGGCGCTTCCACGGGGTCGTCATCCGCAACGCCGACAACCACGTCGACCACGTCTACAACAAACTAGGGAGGGGAGGGCTCGCCATGCAGGTGGCTGACAAGAACAGAGACCGGCGGGGCACGCTCGTCCTCGCCACTGTATGCGCCGTGCTCCAACTTGCGCTTGCGCCCAACATTGGAATCGGGAACGGCCGGGCTAACCTTGCCCTTGTCTTCACGGTGTGCATTGCCTTCAACATTGGCGGGAGGAAAGGGGTTCTCGCGGGCTTTTTTGCGGGGCTCTTCTTCGACCTCTCGACTACGGGTCCGGTTGGCCTTATGGCTGGGCTGTGCGCGGTCGCGGCATATGTCCTGGGGCAGGAGGGGAGAAACCGCATGGCCGGAGAGTTTGGCGCAAGCGTTGTGGAGTTCTCCATCACTACGCTTGTCGTCTCGCTCATCTACCACCTCGCCATGCTCATGGTTGGACAGTCGTCGTCGTTCCTCGACGTGGTGGCTCTCCGCACGCTTCCAACCACATTTCTCACCATTGTCGTCTTCCTGCCCTTTGCCTGGTTCTACTCCCGCTCGGCGGGTGCAGGACCAAGCCTCTCGATGGGCGGCCGGCATCGCGGGGGCTCGCACCTTAACACCAGGGGTCTCTAGGGTCGCATCATGAGCTTCACAGTCATTATCATCATCGTCTGCGTTGCGGTGGCGGCGGCCCTCGTTGCCGTGTTTCTCGTCTTCGGACGCTCCGAGACCAACTTCAAATTTGACATTGGCGGCAATGGGCCAAAGGCGTCGGGCGGGTCGGACACCTCTGCCGAGACCACCACGCAAGGCCGTCTTGTGGGCCAGGCGGCGGTCTCCGGCGGCATCATTGCCGTTCTTCTCGGCAAGCTCTGGTCGATGCAGCTTCTGTCCTCCGACGAGTACACCAAGCAGGCAGAGTCCAATAGGACACGCACGGTGTCCATCCCCGCTCCACGCGGGCGCATTCTCGACCGCAACGGCAAGGAGATCGTCACCAACCGCTCGAGCCTGACGGTCCTCGCTGAGGCGGACGTTGCGGACGACGACATCGAGCTTACGCTCATAGGCAACCTCATCGGCATGCCTGCGCTTGCCGTGAAGCGCAAGGTCGAGGATTCGTCGGCCGGTGCGCAGAGCCTGCGCTCCATTGCCGTTGACGTATCGCGCAGGGTCGTTGCGTTTCTCGGCGAGCACCCGACGGTCTTCCCGGGCGTCTCGGTTGACCAGCGGACTCAGCGCTCGTATCCGTACGGCACGCTTGCTGCGCACGTTGTGGGCTATACCGGTACCGTTACGTCTGACCAGCTCAACTCGACCGACTCCTCCGACGAGGGGGCGGTTAAGTACAGCTCGGGTGACACGGTTGGCCAGTCTGGTGTCGAGCTTCAATACGAGAGCGTCCTTCAGGGCGTCGCGGGAGAGCAGACCGTCTACGTTGACGCGGACGGCAACGTGCTCGACTATTCGACGCTTGTTGAGCCTAGGAGCGGCTCTGATGTCGTGCTCACCTTGGACGTGGACATTCAGAAGGCAGCG
>CAJMLD010000186.1 GCA_905214175.1 uncultured bacterium | reverse complement strand
GGTCTCGTGGGTTGCGCCAACCTTCCCCGCTGGCTCCGCCGCCATCGTGATGAGCGTGCTAGGTGCCGTGGTCATGCCGCACAACCTGTTTCTGCACTCCGAGGTCATCCAGAGCGTCCACTACGAGAAGCAAGGCGAGAAGGTCATCCGCGAGCGTCTGCGCTACGAGCTCTTTGACACGCTCTTCTCAATGGGCGTGGGCTGGGCAATCAACTCCTCGATGGTGATCCTCGCGGCAACGACATTCTTCACGCAGGGCGTTATCGTGGATGACCTAGCCACCGCCGCAGCGACGCTCTCCCCCATCCTGGGCTCTGCGGCAACGCTCATCTTTGCCGTGGCGCTACTCCTGGCGGGACTCTCCTCCTCCGTCACGGCGGGTATGGCGGCGGGCACCATCAGCGCCGGCATGTTTGGCGAGGAGTACGACATCCACGACCGCCACTCCTCCGTGGGAGTGGCTCTGTGCATGGGTCTGGCCACGCTGGCCTGCCTGCTGGTGGAGAACACGTTTCAGGGGTTGGTGCTCTCGCAGGCGCTGCTCTCGCTGCAGCTGCCCATCACGATCTTCACGCAGATTCGACTCACGGGCTCGAAGCGCGTCATGGGCCGCTACGCCAACTCGCGTCTCACAAACGCATTGCTGCTTGCAACGGGTATCGTGGTGACTGCAATAAACGTTATTTCCCTCGCGGGATAGGAGCCACCGTGGAAGCCTTTGCCCTTGTCGCCTCCTGTCTTGCCGCTGTGGGGCAGCTCTGGTTCTGGCACCTCCACACGCACGAGCAGCGCAGCCTTTGGTACGGGCTTCGTTCCTCGTTGCCGTGGGCACGGCCGTCATGGACATCGAGGTAATCCTCCTGCAGGCGTTCTCACTCGAGAGCCATCCCATTGCCGAGCAGGTTAACCTTGTGGTCATTGGAGTCATGGCAGTGGCACTCCTTGCGTTTCCCGTTGCTCTGGTGGTGACGCTCGTTGCCTCGGGCATACGGCTCGTTCGACGCGAGGGCGCAAACCCGCGTAACATGCTCTCGCTTGGGCTAGGCGTCCTCATGGTTGCCTACGTAATCGTCTGGCCGCAGGTACGCAGCGCCCTCACCAGCGTGCCCATGCTCGGTCGCGTGCTCGACCTGGTCTTTGGCTTTGCGGCGATCCTCCTGGGCATCGCGAGCGTGGCGTTCACGCTCTAAACCGTAAGCGGCCTGGTGGCGCAAATCCCCCACCGACACCGCCGCTACCAGCGGATTGTTGTGCTTAGCTCAGGGCTTATGCCCGACGGCACGGTAACGCCGCTTTTGGCCCACCGCGTCGAGCGTGGCGTGGAGATGTGGCGCAGGAACCCCGGCTCCAAGTTGCTCATGTCAGGTGGCCAGGGCGCAGACGAGGCTCAGCCGGAATCTCACGCCATGCGCGCATACGCCGAGTCGCTCGGCGTGCCGTCAGAAGCGATTCTCGTTGAGGACAAGTCCACAAACACGCAGGAAAACCTGCGCTTTAGCTCGCAGTTGCTTGCCGAGAAGGACGGAGGCAACGCCGGCCGCATCCTTGTTGTGACCGACGACTACCACGTCTTTCGGGCGCTGCTCATCACCCGCAAGCTGGGCATTCCCTCGGATGGCGTTGGCGCGCACGTACGCCTGTACTTCTCGCTCAACGCGCTGGTTCGCGAGTGGGTGGCGTACGTTTCGCTGCGCCGAGCGTTCTACACCAGGCTCACCATCGCGCTGCTGGTAATCTACCTGGTGACAAGCGGTTTCAACGCGATGGTTGCGCCTAGCGCGTAGGGAGGCGTCCGGAGGAACGCCCTGCCATTTGGTGCAAGCCGCGACAGCCGTTTGAGCTGCCATCCTGATTCTTCCTCGCCTGGTCACTTGCCTTCTGCCGCATAAAAACGCTCTATCGAACGGATTTCTCGCCGACCTTGCACAAAAGTGCCCTATCGAACAGTACATGAGGGAGACCGTGTTCGCTTAAGTGTATGAGTATGCAACATTACGAATCTATATCCTGTTAATCGTTGATATTATGCACT
Source organism: uncultured bacterium (assembly GCA_905214175.1). GTDB lineage: Bacteria > Actinomycetota > Coriobacteriia > Coriobacteriales > Atopobiaceae > Tractidigestivibacter. The sequence goes on along the minus strand of CAJMLD010000186.1, from coordinate 1,574 downwards.
AAATATTCGTTGGCCAATTTGTGGTGTCGATAGGGGCCGTCCGAAAGAGCCATTTTATGCAGTCACTCGGCATTTGCCGTTCGTTAGAGCATTTTTGTGCGTCCATAGGCTCAGCTGGTCGCGCGACACGACCACGGGTCCAATTGGACACGCGAGAACGATCTTTCGCGGCATCGTAAACGAGGGCCCCGCCAAAGCGGAGCCCTCGAGGCATCTAAGCTATGTGCGACAGCGCACGGCCGATAGGCCCGATCGTTACCGCAGGTGGTCAACCGTGGCGTCTGCGAGAACGGCCGCCCCAGATGAAGGCAATCGAGAGCACGGCCACACCGGCAACGGCAAAGCCAACGATCGAGGCGTAGTTGGTGCTGTCGCTCGTATCCGGCACAGCCGCGGGCTGCTTGGGCGCGGGCTTGGAGTCGGGGACGTCGGGCGCGGGCTTTGTCTCTTCGTTTGTTTCATCGGTGGTGTTGGGCGTAATGGGTTCCTTCTTCTCCGGCGACTCTGGCTTAAGCGTGTTGGTGCAGGTCGCGGCCACGGTCTTCTCGGCAACTATTCTGCCCGCCTGGTCATCCCACGTTGTTGTAAAGGCGTCGTTTGCCTCCTCGGCAACCGTGTAGGTGACGCCTGCCGGAAGGTGCTCCGCCACAGCGGCCTCGCCGTTGTGCAGCTCGAACATCGCCACGCCGTTGGTGAAGTCCATAACCCCGTACGTGCCGTTGATCGAGGTGTCACTCAGGGTGACGGTGAACTTAAAGGCGGTGGTCGAGTTCTCCTCGCCCTCAACGTTCTTGGTCACAGAGAGCGATCCCTCCGTCGCAGGCTGGGTCGTAACGCTGGTCGAGACGTCCTTGGTGTAGATGAGGGCACCAATCATGTGCTGGAACTCGGTGGAGTTAACGGGAGAGTACTGGCGCGTCTCCTTAAGCCAGGTGAGGGTCGACGAGGCCGAAACCGTGGCCGTCTGGGTGGGCTTCGTGCTGGAAAACAGGTAGAAGCCCCTGCCGGCACGAATCGTGGTTCCGGAGATGTCGTTGCCCTCCTCGTCGACGGCGGTCATGCCCTCGGGAAGCGTGAGCTTGTAGAGGCCGTTGTACTTCTCGCCCTCGGTGATGGTGAGAAGGCCTGTGCGCCAGGTCTTGGTTGCCGGATCATAGGCAAACTTGGTGTCGCCCGAGAAGCCCAGGGCGCTCGCCTGCGGCTCGGTGCGCAGCACCTCGTTGGCGTTGGCGCCGTCAAGCAGGCGGAGCGAGAGGGGGTTGTGGATGGCGTAGGAAGCCTTACGCGTAAGGTTGTTGCTCGGCACGCCGTACTCCTGGAGAAGAACCCAGATAGCGGCTTGGGTGGCATTGTAAGCTTGCGACTCCGTCACCAGAGTGTCGTCGGCATACTGAGAATTCCAGTAGGAAAGTGGCGTAGAGCTGCCTTCCGGACCGTAGACCATGGCATATGCTGCGTTGTAGAAGTTGGTGGCAAGAATCTCCTGGTAGGTAAGGCCAGAGGCGCTCTTGCCGTTGGGGAAGAGTGCAAAGACCTTTGTCAGAAACGCCTTGAGCTTGTCGAGGTTCACCTTG
>CAJMLD010000185.1 GCA_905214175.1 uncultured bacterium | reverse complement strand
CCCCCGACCAGATTGACCCGTCGATCACTGGCCGTGTGCCCGTCTTTGTTGGCGACGACGACCGCTACTTCCCCACGGCAAAGTACCAGGGCATGCCCGCCGAGGGTTACACCAAGCTCTTCGAGAACATGCTCAACCACGACCTCATTTCCGTGTTTCTCGGCGTAGACGTGCGTGACATCCTTAAGGTGAGCACCTCGAACGTCCTCATCTGCGGGCGTCCCTACGGCGGCGAGATTGTCTACTCCGGTCCCCTTGACGAGCTCTTTGGGCTTGATCTGGGCGCGCTGCCGTACCGCACGCTCGACATGCAGTTTGAGACGCTCCCCGTCGACCAGTTCCAGCCCGTGGGCACTGTTAACTACACCACCTCTGAGGACTTCACGCGCATCACCGAGTTCAAGAACATGACCGGCCAGGTGGCGCCCGGTCGTACGACCATCATGCGCGAGTACTCCAAGGCCTACGTGCCCGAGAGTGGCCAGACGCCGTACTATGCCATCCTGGAGGACGACAACCTCGAGCTCTACCGCCGCTACCGCGAGCGTGTTGCCGGCATTCTCAACTTCCACTGCGTTGGTCGCCTTGCGGAGTACCGCTACTACGACATGGACGGCGTGGTTGCCTCGGCGCTCAACCTGTCGGACGAGCTCATCCAGGTTCACAAGTAGTCCTTTTCGGGGCGGGGCCCAGCGCTCCGCCCCGTTTTTGTCTCGCGCGTACGCGCCAACCACAGCCACGCTCCCTCGACCAAGGACAAACCCACATGGAGAAGACCATCACCTTTGGCATCCCGTGCTACAACGCGGCGGCCTACATGGACAAGTGCATCACTTCCATTCTCGAGGGATCCGGCTATGCCGAGGACGTCGAGATTGTGATTGTGGACGATGGCTCCACCAAGGATGACACCCCCCAGAAGGCAGACGAGTGGGCCGAGCGCTATCCCAACATCATCCGTGCGGTTCACCAGGAGAACGGCGGTCACGGCAAGGCCGTGATGGCGGCAGTGGGCGTGGCCCAGGGCGCGTACTTCAAGAACATCGACTCCGATGACTGGTTCGACGCAGAGGCGCTCCAGCGCCTTCTCACCACGCTCCGCCGCTTTGACGAGCTTGGCGACAACGTCGACCTCGTGATCACCAACTACGTCTACGAGCACGTGGAGGATGGCACGCAGAACGTGGTCGACTATCGTCACGTGCTGCCGGTGGGACGCGTTTTTACCTGGGGAGAGATTGGCCACTTCAAGAAGACGCAGTATCTTCTCATGCACGCGCTCACGTATCGCACCAAGACCCTGCGCGCTGCTAACCTCCAGATGCCGGCCCACACGTTCTATGTGGACAACATCTACGCCTACGTGCCGTTCCCCAGGTGCCACAACCTCTACTACCTTGACGTGGACCTCTACCGCTACTTCATTGGGCGAGAAGACCAGTCCGTCAACGATGCCGTGCTCACGAGCCGCGTTGACCACTACTGGCGCGTTGCCCGCGTGATGTGGGAAGCCTATCACCTCTACGACGACGTCCAGCCGCGCAAGCTCCGCGAGTACATGATGAGCTACTTCACCATCATCATGGCCATCTGCTCAGTCTTCTCGAAGAAGTCCGATAGGCCCGATGCCGAGGAGCAGCTGCAGAAGCTCTGGGATGATCTCAAGGCCTACGATCCCAAGATGTACCGGCGTGCCCGCCACGGCGTGGTGGGCATTGCGACCAACCTGCCCGGGCTTGTGGGCAAAGACATCACGCTCTGGGGCTACCGCGTGGCCCAGAGGCACGTGAAATTCAACTAGGGACGCGCGAGGGGAGACGCCCCTGAAGCACAGTGCCCCGTTTGCTTCTGGAGTTACGCTTCGCGAAGACCTCCTGAAGCAAACGGGGCACTGTGCATGCGTCTTCCCGCAGTGCGTCTTGCCCCTGGTTCTAGGAGCTCTCCTCGGCGGAGTTTATCGCTTTTTCTTAGCCGCGCCGTCTATGCCAGGTCGCGGGCGGCGGGGAAGCCGTACGCCCCCGTGGCGCTTCTCGCGCCGTCTGCAATCGCTCGCTCGAGGGCGCGGGTGGCGAGAACCCCCACGACGTCCACCTGCGCCTCGACCTCTCCCGTTGCCATCACAAAGATGGTGTCGCCGTCGTTGGTGGTGTGCGTTGGCCTAATGGAGTGGGCATAGGCGTCAGCCGCCATCTGGGCCACCTTTGTGGCCTGCGGCTTGGTGAGACGCGCGTTGGTGACCACGCATGAGATGGTCGTGTTGGTGCGGCGCTCGAGGGGCATCTGGGCAGCCAGCGAGAGGACCTCCTCCTCGGTGCTCGCAAGCGCCGTTCCCTCCGGCGTGCGGAGGCCTGCGATGGGCGCTCCGCTTGTTGGATCAACGACGTCTCCGCATGCGTTGACGGCGGACACTGCGCCGCAGATAAGAGCACCCGCGCTCTCCACGTCCTCCCCGAGGCCGCTCTTCATGGTTCGCGCGGGTCCACCAAGCTTGCCCACGGTGCAGCCCGTGCCGGCTCCCACGTTGCCCCGCGGCAGCGGCTCTCCGCTGCTGGCGAGCGCCAGGCGCGTTGCCTGTGCGCCGTCCTCTGCGCTAGGACGCACGCGGGGGTCTCCGCAGGCCAGGTCGAACACGCAGGCGCCCGAGACGATGGGCACGACGCCAACGCCCACATCGAGGCCAATGCCATGGCGCTCGAGCTCTTCCGCCACCCCGCAGGAGGCTGCCAGTCCGTAGGCAGACCCGCCCGAAAGGACTACGGCGTTGAGCGTCTGGACGGTCTCCTCAGGGCGGAGAAGGTCTGTCTCGCGCGTCGCGGGGGCACCGCCGCGCACGTCAACGCCACCTGTGGCGCCCTTGGGGCATACGATGACCGTGCAGCCGGTACCTGCCGCGACGTTGGTCGCATGGGCGGCAAAAATGCCCGGAATCTGAGTGATGCTCTCGATGATCGCCATACAGTCTCCTCGCTTGCTAGTCCTCTGCGTCCAGGCAGCGGGCCACCAGGTCACTTCTGCCGAGAAGCGCCTCGAGCTCTCGCACGACGCGGGCAACCGGCAGTCCCACGACGTTTGCCCAGTCACCCTCAATGCCGCTTACGAGCAACCTCCCGCGTCCCTGAATGCCGTAGGCGCCTGCCTTGTCCATGGGTTCGCCGGAGGCGACGTAGGCACGGATCTCCTCGTCTGTGAGGTCAAAGAACGAGACGCATGTGGTCTCGACGAAGGATCTGGTGGCGACCGCGTTTGCGGCGTGGTCAAGCTGCATGAGGCAGACGCCAGTGGAGACGTGATGCGCGCGGCCCGAGAGCTCGCGCAGCGTGGCGCAGGCGGCCTTCTCGTCTGCGGGCTTTCCCAGCACGTCACCATCCCCGGTCCACACAATGGTGTCGGCGGCGAGAAGTACGTTATCGGTCGCCTTGCCTGCCAGCGCCAGGCGCGTTGCGTCAGCCTTCTCGCACGCAAGGCGCTCGACTAGATGTGAAGGCGTCTCGCCTTCGTGCCGGGTCTCGTCGATGTCCGCGGGAACAATGTTGAGCGAGAAGCCCGCCGCCTCGAGTAGTTGGCGCCTTCTGGGGGATTGTGATGCCAGATACATGTGGTTCCAATCACGTGGGTGTATCAAGTC
>CAJMLD010000184.1 GCA_905214175.1 uncultured bacterium | reverse complement strand
AACAATGCGCAGGCTCTTGTCGGTGGTCGCGGAATCGTGAAAGCGAACGCCCGCGAGGCCCTCGCCCACGCCGATGAGGGTGCGCAGGATGTCGCCCTCGTAGTTGGAGCCCTCGTGCTGCATGATGGCAGCGATGCGCTCGAGGCCCATGCCGGTGTCGATGTTGCGGTGCGGCAGCTCCGGCATGGAGCCGTCCTCCTGGCGGTCGTACTGCGTGAAGACGAGGTTCCAGAACTCGAGGTAGCGGTCACCGTCATCTCCGGGCTTCTCGCCTTCGAACTCGGGGCCCTGGTCAAAGTAGATCTCGGAGCAGGGACCGCAGGGGCCGGTGGGGCCGGCCGCCCAGAAGTTGTCCTCCTCGCCCAGGCGCGAGATGTGGTCGTAGGGGACGCCCTGCTTGTGCCAGAGCTCGATGGCCTCCTCGTCGTCCTTGAAGACGGTCATGTAGAGGCGGTCCTTGGGGAGGCCGAGGTGCTCGGGCGAGGTGATGAACTCGTAGGCCCACTCGATGGCGTTGGCCTTGGTGTAGCCGCCAAACGAGAAGTTGCCCAGCATCTCGAAGAACGAGAGGTGGCGCGCATCGCCGATGTTGTCGATGTCGTTGGTGCGCAGGCACTTCTGGCAGGAGCAGGCGCCAATCTCCTTCATGGTCTTGGTGCCCTGGTAGTACTCCTTGAACTGGTTCATGCCGGCGTTGGCAAGAAGTAGCGACGGATCATCCGGCACAAGCGAGGAGGACGGGTAGAGCTTGCAGCCCTTACCCTGGAAGAAGGTGAGAAAGTCCTCGCGGATCTCTGCCGTGGTCATGGTCTTGTAGTCAGACGCGCTCATGTCTCTCCTCGTCTGTGGACGACGCCTGGGAACTGGCCGCGGGACCAGCTTTGCCATCGTCCTGCTTGTTGGTTGCAACGTTCCTATTTTTACTCATATCGGCCGCGTACACAGCGTTTTCATGGTCATTGCTTTCGATTTTTGCGGCATTGCGCGCTCGCGACCATGCCGAGGAGGTCACGAGGCGCGTGCTCTCGAAGAATTTCTCGTCGTCAAGGGCATCAAAGACGGCTACCACGTTGCCTTGGGCATCGCGGTGCGGCGTGCTCTGGAAGAGCGCCCCGTCCTCGGAGACAAGCTGACGCTTGGTGCGCGTCTCGAAGTAGTAGACAAAGACGCCGCGGATGGCGGCCGTGAGCGGGATGGCGAGGACCATGCCCACGATGCCGCCCAGGCAGTTGCCTATCACGATGCCCACGATGGAGAGGACGGGATGGATCTTGACCGCCGAGCGCATGATGAGCGGCGAGATGACGTTGTCTGTCACGTTTGCCGCAATCACCATCACCAGGAGCGACCAGAGCGCAAGCCAGGGGCTCTCGAAGAGGGCAAGCAGTGTGGCAAGAGCCGCCGAGACAAACGGGCCGATCACGGGAACAAAGTGCATGAAGAACGTGATGATGCCAATGAGGCCCGCGTAGGGATGGCCGAGAAGCAAAAGCCCAAGCCACACGGCGACGCCGTTGATGAACGAGCAGATGAGCTGTCCACGCATGTAGCCGCCCATGGAGCGGCTCATGACGGCAAGGAGCAGCGTCATGTCATCCCTGCGAGAGGGGCCAGCAATCATGGCAAGCTCGCGCGCAATCACGGGGTAGTCCTTGGCAAACCAGTACGCAAGGATAAGGGCAAGGAAGAAGTTCACGAGGTTGTCCAGGGTATCGAAGAGGCCCGTGACGGCGCCGTTCGAGAGCTGTCGCACCGTGTCAGACGCCATGGAGCTACCAGCGGACGAGACGGTCTGGACAAGGGAGTTCACCATGTTCTGGAGCTGCTCGTTGTCCGAGCTGCCATAGCTCCCCCAGAAGCTAGAAAGGGCGTCCTGGATGCTGCGTACATAGCTGGGGACCTGGCGAAGCACCTCGACGGACTGCTGGACAAAGGTGCCGCCGAGAACCACGATGACGGCCGCGAGCACCGCAAGCACCACAAGAAGCGAGACGAGTGCCGCGAGCGCCCTTGGGACATGACGGTCCTCAAGCGCATTGGTGATGGGGCTGCAGATGAAGCCGATGATGATGCCCATGAGCAGCAGCTCGACGGCATCGCCGATCATCGAGAGTCCGCGAACGGCGAGCACGAAGACGGCGATGGCGCCCACGATTGCCCAGGCGACCACCAGCCGCCTGCGCCAGGTGGCGTACTTCTCGTCAGCGTCCTTGTTTCCCACCTGCGCTCCCCTCACTGTCGAACACCACATTGTAGCAAGGTGGGGCGAGAAGGCCGTTGGCGGATGACGGGCGAGCAACGCCGACGGACAGAAAGCGGCGCCGAGGCCGCAGCCCCGGCGCCGTGCCCGTAGCCACTAAAAGCGCCACGAGACGCTACTTGCTCATGAGGCCTTCTGGGTCGATCTTGTCCTGCACGCGACGGAGCGTGCGGCGCAGAAGGCGCGAGACCTGCACCTGCGAGATACCCAGGCGCTGGGCAATCTCGACCTGCGTCATGCCTTCGAAGAAGCGCATGCGGATGACGTCCTTCTCGCGCGGCGAGAAGTCCCGGATGGCGTCCTCGAGGACGATGCGGTCGTCTGACGCGGCGAGGTCCTCGTCCTCGGTAGCGTAGTGGTCGATAACCGAAGGCGCGTCGTCGTCATCCGAGGAGCCGCCGCCCTCGAGCGGCACGGAGCTGTAGGCGCTCGAAGACTCCATGGCCTCAAGGACGTCGTCGACGCTCGCGCCCACGCGCTTGGCGATCTCCTCGACGGAGGGGCTGCGCGAGAGCTCGTTGGTGAGCTCGTCGTTGGCCTGGTTGACCTTGGCGGAGAGCTCCTGCAGGCGCCTTGGCACACGGACCGACCAGCCCTTGTCGCGGAAGTGGCGCTTTATCTCGCCCAGGATGGTTGGGGTGGCGTAGGTGGTGAACTCGAGGCCGCGCGACGGGTCGAAGCGGTCGATGGCCTTTATGAGCCCGATAGTACCCACCTGGATGAGGTCGTCCAGGGGTTCTCCCCTGTTCTTGAACTTGGAGGCAAGGAAGCGGACGAGGTTGAGGTGGCTCACGATGAGCTGGTCGCGGACCTCGGGGTCTCCCGTTGCCTTGTACTGACGGAAGAGCTCGCGCGTGCGGTCCTTGTCCCAGGCAGCTTTGCCCTTGGGCGTGCGGTGGAGCGAGCGGTGGCGAGCCCTCTCGGCACGCGCCTCAGAGGCCTCGCGCGCGGAGCGCTCCTCCTCGGTCTCCGTCACGCTGCCCGTTGTGTTCGCGGCCTCCTGCGCTTTGGTGGTGCTGGCACTAGGCATGCTGCACGCCCATTCTCTTGGAGAGGTGCAGCGTACGACCGTCCTCCGAGATGTTGAAGTCATCGCATACGGCGCCGAGAAGCACCTCGACGAGGTCGATGGGTTGGGGCTCACCGGAAGGGTCGGTGGCCTCGTCGGGATCCTCGTCACCAAGTGAGAAGTCTGCGGTCATGCCGTCGGGCGCAAGGCCAAAGACGATGTCGCAGGTGGCGGGCCTGGTTGCGCAGGCGTAGACGAAGCCCTCCTCGGCGGCCATACGTACGTCCTCGACGTCGTCCACGCTCATATCACAGCAGACGGCAAGGTTGGAGGCGGTCATGCGGACCGCCCGGGCGAAGCGCGCCTCGGCGGGCACGCTGAGCTTGACGATACT
>CAJMLD010000183.1 GCA_905214175.1 uncultured bacterium | reverse complement strand
GCAAACGGGCGGCATGTGCCACCTGGAGGCCGGCATGACGCGCACGGGCATCGATTCGCTCGATGCCACGGGACTTGACTTGGTATTCCTTGAGAATGTTGGCAACCTCGTGTGCCCCGCCGAGTTTGATACCGGCGCCTCCAAGAATGCCGTCATCCTCTCGGTTCCCGAGGGCGACGACAAGCCCCTCAAGTATCCCCTCATGTTCGAGAAGGCCGACGTCGTCCTTCTCAACAAGATTGATGTTCTGCCGTACTTTGACTTTGACCTCGATACCTTTGTGGGCTACCTGCGCCAGCGCAACCCCACCTGCCAGCTCATCAAGATATCGGCTAAGACGGGCGAGGGAATGGACCAGCTCGCCGATTGGGTTCGCCAGCAAATCGACCTCTGGAGGGCGTAAGAGATGCCGGAACAGTTTGAACAGCCCCGCTCGATCTATCAGAACGAAGCCGAGCGCAATGCCGCCGTGGCCAAGCTCGGGCGCAAGATCACGGATGTCGTGAAGCACAAGATTGGTGGCATCAAGACCGACGACCCGGAGTACTGGGGTCTCAAGGAGGTCCTCTCTGACGAGATGGTCGACCTTGCCAACCGCATGAAGCTCCGTCAGTTCTATGACTTCGACCAAATGATGGCTCTTGCGCCTGAGATCGAACCTGCGCACCTGCAGGAGCTCCTCGACCAGATGAGCGTCATCGGCATCATCGAGTACGACTACGGAGACCACTACAACGACGACGGCCCCATCGCCGACGCACCCCGCATCAAGCGCTGGCGCCTGCCCTACTTTGTCCCCGGCTCCGCGGAGCTCTTCAACTCGAGCAAGGACCGCATCGACAAGAACCCCGCGGTCGCCAACTTCTTCGAGCGCATGACTTTCATTCCGCTTGCAGGTATCACCCAGATGGTCCCGCCTGGCGGCGACGGCATTGGCATGCACGTGATCCCCGTCGAGGAGGCCGTTAACTTCCAGAACGAGGCCGTCAAGCTCGAGCGCATCTCGTATTGGCTCAAGAAGTACGAGGGTCACATCTCCGCTGGCATCTGCTCCTGCCGCTACTCGCGCACCAAACTCGGCGAGGGTTGCGCAGATGACCCGGATGATTGGTGCATCCAGGTTGGCGACATGGCTGACTACACGGTTGAGACCCACCGCGCCCACTACATCACAACCGAGGAAGCGCTCGAGATCCTCAAGCGCGCCGAGGACAACGGCTTTGTGCACCAGATCACCAACATCGACGGTGAGAACAAGATCTTCGACATCTGCAACTGCGACGTGAAGATCTGCAACGCCCTGCGAACGAGCATGCTCTTCAACACGCCCAACATGTCGCGCAGCTCCTACACTGCCAAGGTCACACCCGAGAACTGCGTTGCCTGCGGCCTGTGCGTCGAGTCCTGCCCCGCCGGCGCCGTCAAGCTGGGCCAGAAGCTCTGCCGCGCCAACGGTGAGCAGCCCAAGTACCCGCGCGCCATTCTTCCCGATGCCATCCACTGGGGCAAGTACGCCTGGGACGAGAAGTACCGCGACACCGCGCGCATGCACAACACCTGGCCCACCGGCTCTGCCCCCTGCAAGGCCGCCTGTCCCGCACACGTACCCGTGCAGGCCTACCTCCAGAAGGCCAAGGAGGGCAAGTACCAGGAGGCCGTCGAGCTCATCCGCACCATGAACCCGTTCCCCGCCGTGTGCGGCCGCATCTGCAACAAGCGCTGCGAGGACGCCTGCACGCGCGGCACCATCGACCAGCCCGTCTCCATCGATGCGGTGAAGAAGTTCGTTGCCGACTACGACCTCGCGCAGGCCGAGCACGCCCTGCCCAACCGCGCGGTTCCCTCTGTCCACGACCACTTCGACCAGAAGATCGCCATCATCGGTGCAGGTCCTGCAGGCCTCTCCTGCGCGTACTACCTGGCACTACTCGGCTACTCGCCCGTCGTGTTCGAGAAGCACGAGCAGCCCGGCGGCATGATGATGTACGGCATCCCATCCTATAAGCTCGAGAAGGACGTGCTGCTTGCCGAGGTCGAGATCATCAAGAGTCTGGGCGTCGAGATCCGCTGCGGCGTCGAGGTTGGCCGTGACGTGACGCTCGATCAGCTGCGCGAGCAGGGCTTTAAGGCCTTCTTCGTGGCAGTTGGCTGCCAGGGCGGCAGGCGCCCGGGCGTCCCTGGCGACACCGCCGAGGGCACGGACATTGCCGTGCACTACCTTCAGGACTCCATGGCCAAGGGCAACCCCGCCCTTGATGGCGACGTTGTGGTTGTTGGCGGCGGCAACGTGGCAGTTGACTGCGCGAGAAATGCCAAGCGCCGCGGTGCCACCACCGTGACGATGGTCTCGCTCGAGCAGCGCGACGAGATGCCCGCCACCAACGCCGAGATTGCCGAGACTCTCGAAGACGGCGTCGCGGTGCAGAACGGCTGGGGCCCCAAGGAGGTTCTCACCGACGAGTCCGGCCACGTGAGGGGCGTTGTCTTCAAGCGCTGCACGCAGGTCATCGATCCCAAGACCAAGCGCTTCTCGCCGCTCTACAACGAGGACGAGACGATCACCGTTCCTTGCACCCGGGTGGTCTTCGCCATTGGCCAGGCCATCGAGTGGGGAGGGCTTCTCGACGGCCGCTCGGTCACGTTCCATCATGGCAACTACCCCCAGGCAGACGCCCTCACGTTCCAGACCGCTGATCCCGACATCTTTGTGGGTGGTGACGTCCTCACTGGCCCCAAGTTCGTGATCGACGCCATCGCTGCCGGCCACTATGCTGCCGAGTCGCTGCATCGCCGCGTCCAGGATGGCGCGAACATGACCATTGGTCGTGACCGCCACAACTACCTCGAGTTCGACAAGGACGACCTTCTCATCGAGTCCTACGACAACGCAGGGCGCCAGGAGGAGGGCATGGACCCCGAGGGCACCGACCGCTTCCGCGACACGCACCGCACGCTCACGGCCGAGCAGGTGGCCATCGAGACAAAGCGCTGCCTCAGCTGCGGTGCCTCTGTGGTCGACCCCAACAAGTGCATAGGCTGCGGCATCTGCACCACGCGCTGCAAGTTCGACGCCATCCACCTCTACCGTGACCATCCCGAGATGACCGACATGCGCATGGCGGAGGACAAGGTTGCCGGCCTTGCGAGCTATGCGATCAAGCGTGCAGCCAAGATCGTGGCGAACTCTGGTTCTGAGGAGGCCAAGATCATGCGCGAGAAGCGCCGCGAGTACAACCGCACCCACAAGGAGTTCAACCGCACGCATCCGTTCACGGGCAACTCGAGCGACGAGTCTCGCGAGGAGAACGCGTAAATGAACGAGCTTGGCATTGTCGTGAGCGTGATCGACATGGTGGAGGAAGCCGCGCGCAAGAACGGCGTGAGCAAGGTGGTGCGCGTTGACCTCGAGGTGGGCGAGGTCAGCACCATCGTGCCCAGCTACTTCCGCGACTGCTTCGAGTGGGCAAAGCTCCGCACGGAGTATATGCGGGAGTGCGAGCTTAACATGATCATTGTCGCCGGCATCTCGTACTGCCGTGACTGCAAGAAGACGTACCGCACCACGGAGTACGGGAAGGCCTGTCCCATCTGTGGGGGTCACAACACCTACCTCGTGACCGGCAGAGACGTGATGGTCAAGGACATCCAGGCCGTATAGAGAAAAGCGGCCCCGGCTTC
>CAJMLD010000182.1 GCA_905214175.1 uncultured bacterium | reverse complement strand
AACAGCGGCCGCGGCCCCTACGCGCCCGCGCCGCTGCCAGAAATCCCAATCTTCTCGCGCGCAGGCACCAGCTTCACCAAGCGCACAACGGTTCCCCTCCCCGAGGGCTTGCGCTTGATGGAAACGGCATCGGTGAGAAGGCGCATCAGGCGAATGCCGCGCCCGCGCTCGGCACCCGGGCCCGTCTCGGGCGGCTCCTCGTCGGCGCCCAGCTCAAAGCCCTCTCCGCAATCCGCAACATCCACCTCGATCCTATCGTCGTAGGCCGTGACGGTTGCCAGCACGCCCGTGGCACAGGTGTGGTCGACGGCGTTGCCCAGCGCTTCTCCGCACGCAAGCGTCATATCAAAGATTTCGTCTTCCGAGAAGGGCATCCCACGCATGAGCTCGCCCACGTGATCGCGAGCCTCGGAAAGGTGCACGGCGTCCACAGGAAACGTGGTGCGCCACAGCGGCAGCACCGATGGGTCGAGCTCCGAGACCGTGCGCTTGCTCCCGGCACGCGAGACCGGCATGTAGTCCACAATGCGCATGAGCGCCAGGCTCATGTAGACGCGCGGACGCACGTTGGTGAGCGAGAGGAGCCCGCCCAAGGACCTCATGCGCCGCAGCTCCAACAGCACAAGCCCCAGCCCAGCAGAGTCTGCGTATCCCACGTCACCCATATTAAGCACGATGCGCCGACAGCCGTCGGCAATGAGCGCGTCTATCGTCCTCTTCAGCGCGCCCACGCTCGTCACGTCCAAGTCTCCCGCGACGTTCACAACGGCTATGTCCGGCATTCTCTCCATACGGGAATGCTTCCCACAACCACACGGGAGTATGCCGAGAAGTGCGTCGAGGCAAGGCCTCAGGTCGTCTCGGCCCCTACCCCAGCTCGTCGAAGCGCACGACGACCATCGAGACGTCGTCGTTGAGGTTGCGTCCGGTAAAGTCGTCAAGGCGCGCGAGGCAGCGGTCGAGAATCCCCTCGAAGTTCCCCGCGGTCTCGGCGGAAACCATGTCACGGAGCCCGTCCTCGCCAAAGAACGCGCCAGAGGGCGAGCGCGCCTCGGTGGTGCCGTCGGTGTAGAGGAAGAGGATGTCGCCCTCGCAGAGCGCCGCCACGCCGTCGCGGTACTCCATGTCGTGAAAGGCCCCCACGACGCCGGACTGCACGTCGAGAAGGTCAATCTGGCGCGTTGCCGCCCGCACGAGCACCGCAGGAGGATGTCCCGCTGAGCAGTACGTGAGCGTCGCCGCCGCAAGGTCCACGATGCCCACGAAGAGCGTCGCGAAGGTCTCGATGCGAGAGAAGCCGAGAAGGAACTCGTTGAGCAAGCGCACCATGCGCGCCGGCGCAAGCCCCTCCCAAGAGTACGCGCCCAGGGCAGTCTTGACGGCCGCCGAGACCGACGCCGCCTCCACGCCCTTGCCCGAGACGTCACCCATGATCACGCAGGCCCGCCGCCCCGGCAGGCGGATGAGGTCATAGAAGTCACCGCCAACGAAGGCAGACTCGGTTGCCGAGGAGTAGATCCCCTGCGCCGTGAGCCCGTCCACATGCTGCAGAACGTTGCGCATGCCCGTCTGGAGCGCCTGAGAGATGCGCTTGTCCTTCTCGCGCCTTTCCTCCCCCAGGAAGATGTCGCGCACGTCGCCGGCAAGCGTGCCGAGAAACGAAAGCTCGCCGGCATCGAGGGGCTCGGCGCCATCGGGGCGCAGTACAAGGCAGCAGCGCCTCTCGCCCGCGAGCCTCCCCGCGTCCACCAGGGCTCCCACGCAGGGCTCCCCCAGGTCGCGTAGGACGTCAAAGACGTGCGTGCCCGCCAGCACCGGCACCACGGCCACATCGTCCTCCACGTGGCCCTTCTCGACGACATCAAGGTCGATGGGCACGGCTCGCATACCCGCAATGGGCAGCTGAGCCACCAGGACGCTCTGGTGGACGTTCTCCTCGAGGCGCACGTAGACGGCATCGAGCTCCTCGGCCGCCTGAACAAACGCCTGCTCCGTGCGGGATGCGAGGTCCTCGTCGGCCTCGGAGGCATCCAGAAGCTCCTCGCGAAGCTCGGACCCGCGCTGGGCGAGGCGTTCCGCACGCTGCTGGCGCATGGTTGAGAAGGCGCCCATGAGCTGCACCGAGAGGTAGTGCGCAACGGAGTCAAGGAGACGCGCGTCGTCTGCCCCCAGGGGGCGCGGGCGCGACCAGCCTACCTCGATGATGGCTATCACGTGGCCGCCAAACCACACGGGGACGGCAAAGAAGCTCGCGAAGGGTGGCAGCAGGCTCTTGCGTATGCGCAGGATCTCGCGGGTCTCCTCGTCCACGACCTCGCTCACGCGAATCTTGCCCTGACGAAGCTCTTGCGGCTGCGGGGGCTTTACGCGCAGCCGCAGGGCGTGGCCGGCACGTGTGGCGAGGGTCTCGACCGACTTGCCATACGCCATGAAGTGCGGCACCCGAGCGCCCTCGAGCGACTTCGAGAAGCCACGCAGGTGGAAGCCATCGGACTCGGCCAGATAAACGATTGTGGCGTCAGCGTCCATGGTCTGCGTGATTTCCTCGAGCACGCGCGAGAAGAGCGTCTCGACGTCACGCGAGTCCAGCGTGTCGAGAACGATGCGCAGGGCGCCTGCCAGGCGCTTGTTTGCCCGACGGAGGTCCTCGAAGTCCCTCTCGCCCTGATGCGCCTCGAGGCTTTCGCTCTCGGCCGGAAGCGCGACCACCACGTACGTCTCACCTGCCGCCTGCACGCGGTCGCAGCGGACCCTCAGGCGCATGGGCTCCCCCACCAGCGAGGCCATGGTCACAACTGCCGGCGTTCCGTCGACGGGAAACGGCAGCGCGTCTGTCGAGAAAGGCGCCTCTGGGTCAAAGCTCCCCGCGGGGGGAAAGAGCGCACGCACGTCGGCGTCGACAAGGCCTTCGGACTCCCCATGCGGCAGAAGGGACGTTGCCTGGTCGTTGACGAGAAGGACCTTCCCCGCTCCGTCAAAGACCACCACAGCCTCTGAGGTGAGCTGGAGGAGGCGCGCAAAGGTGGCAGCGAGACTGCCCTTGCCGATGCCCTCCACGCGCTTGGTGCTGAGTGCGTTCTTTGCCACGTGCCGCCCCTTCCTCGAAACCACAATCCCGGGCGGCAGGCCTGCTCACACGATCTGGCGCAGGGTGCAGAGCTCCTCCGCCGAGACCATCATAAGGCCGCTCTCGCGCAGCTTGATGGCAAGCGGCTCTCCCGTGACCTTCACAATGTCGACGGTTCGACCGCCCATGGGACAGGTGTAAGCGTACTCCACGTTGAGGTCGGCCGAGGCCAGATGGTCGAGGAGGACCCCAAGGCCGCCAGGGACGTCTGAGACCTCGATGCCAACGACCTGCGTAAGCGTGGCATCGTAACCAAGGCCGAGCAACAGCGAGAGGGCGTCCTGCGGGCGGTCGCACACGATGCGGATAATGCCAAAGTCCGTGGTGTCCGCCACCATGAGCGCGTGAATTTGGATGTTGTTCGCACCCATGGCCCGGCTCATCTGGGCGAGTTTTCCCGGTTCGTTGGGCAGGCAGACGGTTAACTGGTCAATCATCGCGCTCTCCATGGCGCTCCCCTTCCCGGTAGTGCCGCGGCGCCTGCACCGACATCGCGGCCGACAAGGAACCTTGTGGGACATGGTCGCGCTTTCAGTTTTCATCTTGGTTGCGAGCGGGCT
>CAJMLD010000181.1 GCA_905214175.1 uncultured bacterium | reverse complement strand
CCTACGTCAGCCACGCGTGGAGCGCGGATGAAGGTCATGGGCACGTCTCGCCCAACGCCGTCGACATCCGCCGTTGCATGAAAGCTCCCCAGCTGCCGACCGTAGGCGTTGCGCTCGACGGTCACGTCCATCGTCGCCAGGCGCGGCGTGCCCTTGTCGTCATGGGCCGCAAGTCTCTGCGCCAGGAGGATGAGCCCGGCGCAGGTGGCAAGCACCGGCATGCCGTCCTCGATGCGCTCGCGGAGTGGCTCGAGCATGCCCAGCTCCTTGAGAAGACGCCCCTGGACCGTGGACTCGCCGCCGGGCAGCACCAAGCGATTGAACGGGCGCGCGAGATCGTCCGCGCTCCGTAGCTCGAAGGTGCTCTCGCCAAGCTCGGCGAGGCGGGCCTCGTGCTCGGCGAAGGCCCCCTGGAGGGCGAGAACCGCAGTGGCCATCACTTGCCCCTCTCGGCCATGAGCAGGTCTATCTCGTTCTTGTTGATGCCCACCATGGCCTCGCCGAGGTTCTCGGAGAGCGCGGCGACCTTCTCGGGGTCGTCGAAGTTGGTGACGGCTCCCACGATGGCACGGGCGCGCTTGGCGGGGTCGCCGCTCTTGAAGATGCCCGATCCCACGAAGACGCCCTCGGCGCCCAGCTGCATCATGAGCGCCGCGTCAGCGGGGGTGGCCACGCCGCCTGCGGCAAAGTTGACCACGGGAAGGCGGCCGTTCTCGTGCACAGATTGCACGAGCTCGACAGGTACCTGCAGCCGCTTGGCCTCCTCAAAGAGCTCGTCCGCGCGGAGGCTCACCACGTGACGAATCTGCGCGTTGATGAGGCGCATGTGGCTCACGGCCTGGACAACGTCGCCGGTGCCCGGCTCGCCCTTGGTGCGAATCATCGATGCGCCCTCGGCAATGCGGCGCAGGGCCTCGCCAAGGTCGCGGGCGCCGGAGACGAAGGGCACCGCAAGCTGGGTCTTGTCGATGTGGTAGACGTCGTCCGCAGGGGAGAGGACTTCGGACTCGTCGATGTAGTCGATGTCGATGGCCTGGAGCACCTGGGCCTCCACAAAGTGGCCAATGCGGCACTTTGCCATCACAGGGATGGAGACCGCCGCCTGAATGCCCTTGATCATGTGGGGGTCGCTCATGCGGCTCACGCCGCCTGCCGCGCGGATGTCGGCGGGGATGCGCTCGAGCGCCATGACGGCGCAGGCGCCGGCATCTTCGGCAATGCGAGCCTGTTCGGGGGTCGTGACGTCCATGATCACGCCGCCCTTGAGCATCTGTGCAAGCTCGCGGTTGAGCTTTGCGCGCTCCGGTCCGGGTGCCGGTGCGACTGCCTTCTCGTCTCTCTCGTCCTGTGACATGCGTGGTCCTCCTAGCGTTGGCGCGTCTGTGTGCCTACGTAGACTAGGAGCACCGTGGCAATATTAGAATGCCCAGAACGTGATAGATTGCTATGACCAATCTATGGCCAGTTTTACAAAACCGATAAGGCCAGATGCTGAGAGGATCGTCGCATGCAGGGGATTGACCTCACAGGGAGAGGGGAGCTTCCCCTCTACGAGTACCTCTACCGGTGCATTCGCAACCAGGTTGTGACGGGTGCAATTGCCGCGGGCGAGCGCCTGCCCTCCAGGCGCGTCCTGGCGGAGCGGCTGGGCGTGAGTGTGGTCACCGTGGAGGGTGCCTATGCGCAGCTGGTTGCCGAGGGGTATGTGATCTCTCGGCCCCGTCGGGGCTACTACGCGGCAAGTCTGCCTTCGCTTCCGGACATGGCGGTTGCCACGCCTGTTTCTTCGGCGGCCGAGCTTGCGCCAGCCGGTGTGGCCGAGGACCAACCCGTTGCAGGTGAGGTGCCATATGACCTTACGCGCGGAGCCAGCGTTGCCTGTCCAGGGGCGGCGCGCCTCTGGGAGCGTGCGCTGCGCGATGTCCTGGCCCATGAGCCTGATGAGGTGCTCTATCGCACGCCGCCTGCCCGAGGCGTGCCCCGCCTGCGAGAGTCAATCGCTACCCACCTCGCGCGCTCGCGCGGGATGTCGGTCGACCCTCGGCTGGTGGTTGTGGGTGCTGGCGCGCAGACGCTCTACGGACTTGTCGCGCAGCTCCTGCGCGAGGGAGGCTCGGTGGGCGTGGAGGACCCTGGCTACTCCCGCGCGAGCGAGACCTACCGCGCACATGGTCTTGACGTGCACTACCTGCCGCTCGATGGGGAGGGCATCTCGGTGCGGGCGCTGCGTGGGTCTGGTGCCACCGTGGCGCACGTGATGCCCTCGCACCAGTTTCCCACCGGCCGCGTGATGAGCGTCGCGCGCCGCTACGAGCTTCTGGGCTGGGCAGCCGAGCAGGATGGACGCTACATTGTCGAGGACGACTACGACTGCGAGCTGCGTCTCGCGGGTCGGCCCATTCCGGCGCTTGCGAGTATCGATGCCACGGGAAGCGTGATGTACCTCAACACGTTCTCGAAGAGTCTCTCCTCAGCGCTGCGCATCGCCTACCTGGTGCTGCCTGCCGCGCTCGACGCCGCCTATGACGAGCACCTGGGGTTTCTTTCGACCACCGTGCCCGCCATCGACCAGGTGGCGCTTGCGCAGGCGCTTGAGTCCGGCGCGTACGAGCGGCACGTGGCTCGCTATCGTCACGACATGCGCGAAGTGCGCGATGCGCTGGTCGAGGGGCTGCTCGATGGGCCCTCAGGGGAACGCGTCCGCTTTGAGGAAGCCGATTCCGGGATTCATTTCGTGCTGGCGGTGCGCGACAAGGGGTGCGGGGAGACCGGTATCGCCGCGGCAGCGCGTGAGGTTGGCGTGGGGCTGGCCCCGCTCTCCTCGTTTGCGCGGGTTCCCGAGCATACCGGGGCACCGGATGGCCTTGCCCGGTTTGTGGTGCAGTACGACAGCCTCTCGGTGGACGATGCCCGTGCTGCTGCCAAGGCGCTTGGGAGCGTACTATAGGCCAAGCTCGGCTCTCACCTGCGGAAACGGACGTACCGCGGGTTGCGGCAGAGTGTGATTGCCCAGGTCGCGTTCCATCCATACCGTGTCGTACCAGTGCCCAAACTTGTATCCACAGTTGGGGAAGTGGCCTATCTCGTGGTAGCCTCGCCGCTCGTGGAAGGTGACGCTCCCGTTGTCGAGGTGGGCGTCGGGCGTGCTTGTTGTGGCAACGCAGGCGTATAGGTTGAGGATTCCCTGAGCGGTCAGCGCGCGTTCGAGCTCCTGGTAGAGGGCGGTGCCAATCCCGCAGCCACGGGCCTCGCGGTCAACATAGATGGAGGTCTCAACGCACCAGGCGTATGCGGCTCGCCCATAGTAGGGACTCGCATAGGCATAGCCGAGCGCTGCTCCTGTGGCGTCGCGCGCGATTAGCCAGGGGTGTGTGGCGCCAATCCGCTCGATGCGCGCGGCCATCTCCCGTGTGTCAGGTGCCTCGTACTCGAAGGTGATTGCGGTGTCTCGTACGTATGGAGCGTAGATGGTGGCGACGTCTGCGGCATCTGAGCTGGTAGCGACCGATATGCGAAGCTGGTCTAGCTGGTTCATGTGGTTCCTCCTTGTAGCTCCTGGGTCAACTATAGCGGTGGTCTGCTTGGGGTCCATCGGGCTTGTCGCGGCGCCAATGGTGGCCGCAAACGCCATCTCATTGCACAAAATGGCGATATCGGACAGGGCTTCGCGACTTGCTGCATAAAAAC
>CAJMLD010000180.1 GCA_905214175.1 uncultured bacterium | reverse complement strand
TCGCCAGATATCTTCTCCAGGATATCGCCCAAGATGCGCATGTGGTCGAGGCCAATCCCCGTGATGGCAACGCTCTTGATTGACTTTACGGCAGAGGTTGCGTCCCAGCGTCCTCCCATGCCGCACTCGAGCACCGCAACGTCCACGCCTGCCTCGGCAAACACCACGCATGCCGCAACGGTGAGCAGATCGAACTCGGTGATGTCGTATGGCCTCTCGCCCGCCGCCGTGCGGCGCGCATTCACGCGCTTCCCTGCCTCAAAGGCCGCCGCAATGCCACGGGCGAACGCACCCTCAGAGACGGGACGGCCGTCCACCTCCATGCGCTCGGTGTAGCTCACAAGCTCGGGCGAGGTGTAGAGCGCAGTCCGGAGGCCCTCGCCGCGCAGAATCGCCGCAGTAAAGCGCGCGGTTGACGTCTTGCCGTTGGTGCCTGCTATCTGCACGCTCTGGAAGGCAAGGTCAGGGTCTCCCAGCTCTTCAAGCATGTCCTCGACGCTCTCGAGCATGGGGCAAATGCCAAAACGCAGCGCGGAGTGCAGCGTTGCCAGTGCCTCGTCGTAGGTTGTTGGGGAAACGTCAAACGGAAGCCTGTACATGCTAGTAATCGCCCTTTCGATGCGGATGATGCGTGCAGCTCTTGGAAATGCCACCCTAGGTTAGCCATTCGAACGTACACCGGCAGCCATGTCCTTGCGGTAGGCAAGCCAGTATCCACAGCCAATAAGCATGGCACCGCCAACCAAATTGCCAAGGCTCACCCAGAGGAAGTTGGAGCATGCGCCTGCAAGCGGGACAGCCGTGGCATCCCCTCCCTGGCCCAGCGCCTGGACAATGAGCCCATACGGCAAGAAGAACATGTTGGCCACGCAGTGCTCGTATCCGGACGCGACGAAGGCCATGACCGGCATCACGCAGGCAAAGAACTTGTCGGTAATGGAGTGCCCAGCGAACGACATCCAGACGGCAAGGCACACCAGCACGTTGCACGCAATTCCCCGACAGAAAGCCGCAATTGGCGGGAGGGATGCCTTTGACGAGGCCACGCCTGCCGCGGCAACGCCAACTGCACCGCCATTGAGACCCGCGAAGTCTGAGCCCACAAGGATGAGGACGAGAAGGAGCGAGCCCAAGAAGTTGCCCGCGTAGACCATGAGCCAAGAGCCTACGAGCTTCCCAGGGCCATATCGGCGAGAGAGGCACCCAATGACCATGAGGTTGTTGCCGGTAAAGAGCTCGGCCCCAGCTACGACCACAAGGAAGAGGCCAACCGAGAAGACCACGCCGCTTAGGATCTGCGAGGAAGCAAACCCAAGGCTAGAGTCGGACTTCACAACGAGCATGCAGGCGGCTCCCAAGGCTATGAAGAGGCCAGCCATCACGGCGAGGAGAAACGACCGCCCGGGCGGGTTGGACGCCTTGCCTTCCCCCACGTCCGCTGCCTTGCGAAGCACCTGCGGAGTTGAGAGGCACTCCCAACTTATATTCATCGGAGAACCACCACCATGCATAGCCATGGCACAAACCTCCCTGGGACCCAGGCACCCCGGGTCCAACGCACAAGTACATCAGTTGTAGAGGCATGGGAGAAGCCGCTCGACTACAGCCCCAGGAGCCTTAAGGCCTCTGCGCGACTCTTGGGGTCGGTCTTGAGGCAGCCGCGAACGGCCGAGGTCACGGTCTTGGCGCCGGGCGTGCGAATGCCGCGGATGGTCATGCAGGTGTGCTCCGCCTCGACCACGACAAGGACGCCGAGAGGGTCAAGCTCGCGCACCATGGCGTCGGCAATCTGGCTCGTGAGCCGCTCTTGCAGCTGGAGCCTGTGCGCGTAGCCCGTGACGCACCGGGCAATCTTCGAGAGGCCCGTGATACGCCCGTCCCGCGGGATGTAGCAGACGCTGGCCTTCCCCATGAAGGGCAGGACATGGTGCTCGCACATGCTCGCGAAGGGGATGTCGCGGACGACGACCATCTCCTCGTTGCCGGGCTCGTGGAACTGCTTGCGCAGGTAGCGGCCAGGGTCCTCCTGCATGCCGCCGAAGATCTCCTCGCAGGCCCTCGCAACGCGATCCGGCGTGCCAACGAGCCCCGGCCTGTCCGGGTCCTCGCCAATGGCAGCGAGAAGCTCCCTTACGGCAGCCTCGACACGCGGCTTGTCGAGCTTCCCATACGAAAGCTCGGAGGACCTGCCGGGTCCCTCGGTCTGCTCGGGAAGGTCGTAGTCCTCATCTTCGCGATAGTCCACCGCTACCTCACTGTCCTTTGAGCCGCCTCGACCACGTGCTTAGCAAGCACCGCCGTGGTCACAGAGCCAACGCCGCCCGGGACGGGCGTGATGGCGCGCACGACGGGCTCGACGGAATCGAAGTCAACGTCGCCCACGAGCTTGCCTGCCCTCTCGTCCCAATTGATGCCCACGTCGACCACCACCTGCTGGGGAGAGGCGCACGCAACCCCAACCGTGCCGATGTGACCTGCCGCAGCAACTACGACATCCGCGTTTCGGCAGGCGGTCGCAAGGTCGCGCGTGCGGGTGTGGCACATGGTCACGGTGGCGTTTCTCGCCTGGAGCATCATTGAGACGGGCTTGCCTATGACGAGCGAGCGGCCAACCACCGTGACCTTGGCGCCCTCGAGCGGAACCTGGTAGTAGTCGAGAAGCTCCACCACGGCCTCGGCGGTGCAGGGCGGAAAGCCAACCGGCTGACCCGCAAAGACGCCGTAGAGGGAGCCTTGCGTGATGCAGTCCACATCCTTTGCGGGGTCAAGCAGCGCGCAGATGGCGGCCTCGTCCAAGGTCTTGGGGAGCGGCCGGAAGAGAAGGCAGCCGTGGATGGACTCGTCCCCGTTGACCTCGCGAATCACGCCGGCAAGCCGCTCCTGGGAGCAATCCGCGGGAAGTACGAACTTGCGCAGGCCGAGACCCACCTTCTCCGCTCGCTTTGTCGCCCCGCGCTCGTAGGAGAGGTCGTCCTCCCGCTCCCCCACACGCACGATGGCAAGCGTGGGACGCACGCCTTGGGAGACCAGCTCCTCCACCTGAGGCACAAGTCGTTCTGTGAGCGCCTTCGCAACCGGCGCGCCTTTCATTATCTGCTGGGCCAACGGATTCCCCTCTCTACGCGCAGGTAGGCATTGTCTGCCTTCTTGCATCCCTCGTCGAGCATCTCCTGCGTACGGGACAGAAGGTCCGCAGCGTATTCATGGTCTGTCATCGACTTGGCGTTGATGAAGATGTTGAGGCTCGCCGCCCTGAGCGCCGCCGAGAGAAGCGTGGCGCCGGCGCCGGCGTCGCTGATCGCGATCCTCGTGCCAATGCGGCTCATCTCGTCAACAAGGTCGATCGCCTCGCAGGTCTTCTCCATGATCTTGAGCGGCGGCTCGCATGCAGACCGCAGCGCGGCCTCCATGACCTCGGCCTTGTGCGCCCGTTCCTCCTCGGTCGACCTGGGGAGACCGTAGGCGCGCGAGAGCGGCTCGAACGCCTTGGCGTCCTCGTCGGCCAGGGCGAGAAGGTCCGCGCGGACGGCCTCGAAGCGTGGGATGAGCTCCTCGATGCGCCCCTGGACGTCCGCGTACTTCTTCTTGCCAAGCGTGAGACTCGCGACCATCTGCCCAAGCGAGGCGCCCACGGCGGCGGCGACCGCCGAGGCCCCACCCCCACCAGGCACAGGAGCCTTGGAGACGAGCACGTCCGAGAACTCCCCCAACCGCATATCCGCAACAGTATCAATGAGTAACTACAAAGAAGGGAAA
>CAJMLD010000179.1 GCA_905214175.1 uncultured bacterium | reverse complement strand
CCCAAATGAGATTGCATTTGCTACAATCCTCTATGAGACCGCCCCCACGCCCGGGGCGTCAAGAATGCTATTGGAAACGCCGAGAACCTCGTGCTTTACCGGAATGGCGTAGCTCACAACACCACCGTGAATGGCCTCTGAGGACCCGGGGATAGCGGTGATTGCGGAAGCGACGAGCCCACCGGTACAGGATTCCGCGGTACCCACCGTGACTCCGGAAGCGCGGCACGCAGCAACGAGCGCCTCGCAGGCGTCAAGCGTCTCGCCGTCGAAGATAACAGATGGAACCATAGCTATCGCTCCCCAGAAATGAAGGACCAGGCCTTCACGAAGTAGTCGATACCCGACCACGCCGTGAGAATAACGGCAGCAACCATGAGAATCTGGCCAAGGAACTCAAACCCACCCGAGACTGCGTCAGCGGGAAGCGCCATGGCCAGGAGCAGCGCGGATATGGCAACCATGGTGACGGCAGTCTTACCCTTACCCAGAGGCGATGCGGCAATAACTGTACCGGCGGAGGCAACCACCATGCGCAGGCCAGACACAAGAAACTCACGCGCGACAATCACCAGCAGCACCCACGAGGAGACCTCACCTCGCTCGAGGAGAAAGCACAGTGCCACCACCACGACGAGTTTGTCGGCAATGGGGTCCAGAAACTTCCCAAAGGTCGTTACCTCGTTTCTGCTGCGCGCAAGGTAGCCGTCGAGCTTGTCGGTGAGGGAGAGCGCCACGAAGAAGAGAAAGACCCCCACAGACCAGGCGGAGCCCATGCCCGTAGCAGGAGAAAGCTCTGCCACGAGGAGCCACAGGGGGACGGCGACCACGCGGACGCAGGTCACGACATTTGCAGGCGTCCAGATGGACGGGGCGTGGCTGTCATCTCCGTTTGAGGTTGCGGCGCTCATCGCGCGCCCTCCTCGTCCGCGACAACCTCGCCTACGAGGTCGTAGGTGAACGAGTCGACAAGATTGCAGGTCACGACGTCGCCAACAGCAAGGTCCCCGCTTTCGATGTGCACGACCCCGTCGGAGTCCGGCGCCTGGAACCATGCGTGGCCAATGAACTCGGCCCCGTCAGGGCCGTCCTCCACGCCGTCGATGATGACGCGGACGCGCTCGCCCACGTGCCGCTCGGCAGCGGCAAAGCCGAGCTGCTCCGTGAGGTCGATGAGTCGCTGCGTGCGTTCGATCTTGACGTCGTCGGGAACCTGGTCGGGCATCGCTGCGGCGCGCGTGCCCTCTTCAGGGGAGTACGTGAAGACGGAGCAGTAGTCAAACTCCTCGTCTTGGAGGAAGTCAAGCAGCTCCTGGGCCTCTTCGTCCGTCTCGCCTGGAAAGCCCGCCATCGCCGTCGTGCGGAGCACCATGCCGGGGATCTCCTTGCGCAGATGCGCGAAGAGGGCGGAGAACTCCTCGGCGGAACCCTTGCGGCCCATGCGCTCAAGCACGGTAGCGGAGCAGTGCTGGATGGGAATATCGATGTAGGGCAGCACGTCGGGGACGTCGCGGATGGTGGAGACGAGCTCTTCGGTCATGCCCTCGGGCTGCAGATAGAGAACGCGCACCCAGCCACCATAGGGGTGAATGACCTCGGCAACCTCGCGGAGGAGCGAGGCCAGGGTACGGGGCTGCTCGAAATCGGAGCCCCAGATGCCGGTATCCTGCCCGATAAGCACAACCTCGCGTACGCCGCCCTCCATAAGGGAGCGAACCTCGTCGCAAATCTCGCGCGAGTCGCGAGAGTGGTAGCGACCACGGATGTAGGGGATCGCGCAGAAGGCGCAGAACCTGTCGCATCCCTCAGAGATCTTGACGTAGGCGCTCGCTCCGTCAACCGTGCGAAGAACCCCCTGGGGGACGCCCGGCGCGACGTCACGCTCGAGGCCCAGCACGTCATCGACAACGCCTACGATTCCGTCCTCGTCGTCGGCGTTCACAAACGCCGAGACTTCGGGAAGCTCGTCGGCAAGCGGAGCGCCATAGCGCGACGGTACGCAGCCGCACATCACGATGGGGAGCGCGTGACCCTCCCCCTCCTCCTGCTGCGCGAGCTCAAGGGTGGTATCAAGCGACTCCTGCGTCGCCGAGACAAGAAATGAGCAGGTGTTGATCAAGGCGAGGTCTGCCTTGTCAGGGTCGTCCGTCTCGTCGTAGCCTGCGCCCAGAAGGAGGGCACGCATGCGGTCGGTGTCTACCTCGTTCTTGGCGCACCCACGGGTGATGAAGAGAATACTTGGCATTAGTCGACCTTATCGGTAGTTGACGTACTGGAGGGGCTGGCCGTAGTCGTTGCCGCGGAGCAAGGCGATGACCTGCTGCAGCGCATCCTTGGAGGGAGAGCTCACGCGGAGTTTGTCGCCCTCGATGGTTGCCTTGGCCTTGAGCTTGGAGTCTCGGATGTCCTTCGAGATCTTCTTGGCAAGGTCGGCATCTATGCCCTGTACAAGGTGGCCCAGCTGTCGGACGCTCATGCCCGAGGCGGCCTGCGGCTTGTCCCAGCGCAGGGCGGAAAGGTCGACTCCGCGCTTGACGAGCTTTGAGCCGAGAATGTCTCGCACCTGCCCCGCGACGAACTCGGAAGGTGCCTCCACCGTGAAGGTGCCCTCACCCTTGGCAAGAGAGAGCGACGCGCCGGTCCCCTTGAGGTCGTAGCGCTGAGAAATCTCCCTAGTTGCCTGCTGGAAGGCGTTGTCCACCTCCTGCATGTCGACCGTGGAAACCACGTCGAAGCTGGAATCCTTTGCCATGCGTCATCCTCCCCTGCCCGACGCGCGACCGTCCGGTCTGCGACAGGCGTTGTTCGAAAGCCGAGGGCCGATCGAGCCCCTGCCCTAATTGCTCTTGGAAGAGCTCGTGGTACCCGACGTCTTAGAGGACGTCGAGGTGGTGCTGTTGGACGTCTTCGAGGAAGACGTCCCCGTACTTGTCGAGGTCGTGCTCGAGGTGTTGCCACTGCTCGTCGAGGAATCCGTGGAGCTTTCATCGGTCGTGGCAACCGGGGTCCCCTGGATAGTGAGGGAGCCAATGCCAGAGGCTCTGGAATCGAAGCTCTTCTGGGTCCCGTTCTCGGTGACGGTAACCACACCGGGACTACCCGCTCGGATGGTGATGGAGTCGGTGACGGTGTAGCTCTGCTCCCAGGGACCCGTGACGGTGCTGGCCTCCTCGCTTGTGCCATCATTGGTGATCTCGAGCCAGGAGGTCTCGCCACTGGCGACTGACACCGTGACCACGGTTTCGGCAGGCGTCGATGAGTCTGAGGACGAGCCCTCGGTCGAGGAGCCGTCCGTGGAGGATTCGGTGTCCGTCGTGGTCGTCGTGGTTGTTGGTGTCGACGACGAATCCGTCGAGGTAGTGTCAGTAGACGTGGCGTCAGTCGACGTGGTGCTCACGGGAACGGTCGTCTTTGACTCCTGGGAGGTGTTCGACTTGCCGCCCACGCAGGAGCGCACTGAGAAGACCAGGATGAGCGTAAGCGCCAGCGCAAGGGCGAGGATGATGAGCAGGGTTGTCCTGCGGCCATCCTGCCCTCCGCGACCGCGAGAGCCACCCGAGAGGCTCCCGCGCTGCCCTTCCGAGCGGCGGCGAACGTTAGGCCTGTCAACGCTGGCGATGTTTCGCGACGAGCGTCTGCCCGAGATGGTCGAGGCGCGGGCATAGGGCCGGACTCCATCGTTGTAGCGAAGGTCGTCGGTATACTCGCCGGCACGCACGCTCCTTGTGCTCACGTTGTCGCGCTCGTAGAGCCTCTGAGCGCGAGAAGGGTCACGCCTGTAGGCGCGAGCCATCTCGCGCCTCTCTTCGACGCCGTTTTGCCCTTCACGCA
>CAJMLD010000178.1 GCA_905214175.1 uncultured bacterium | reverse complement strand
CGCCATGATCGGCGCCGTGCTCCCCGGCGGCGTGAAGATCAAGAAGTCCAAGCTCCGCGGCGTGGAGTCCTACGGCATGAACTGCTCCGAGCGCGAGCTTGGCTTGGGCAACGACCACGACGGCATCATCATCCTGCCGCCCGACGCCCCCGTGGGCATGCTCTACACCGACTACCTTGGCAGCTCGGACACCGTGATCGACTGTGAGATCACGCCCAACCGCCCGGATTGCCTCTCCATGGTGGGCATGGCGGTGGAGACCTCGGCTGTGCTCGACGAGGGCACCCACATCACGCTTCCTGCCATCAAGGAGGAGAAGGGCCCGGACGCCCACGATCTGGTGGACGTGCGCATCGATGACGCGGAGCTCTGCCCGCGCTACACGGCCCGTGTGGTGCGCAATGTGAAGATTGGCCCCAGCCCCGAGTGGCTCGCGCGCCGCGTGATTGCCGCCGGCTCCCGACCCATCAACAACGTGGTTGACGTAACCAACTACGTTATGTACCTCACCGGCCAGCCGCTCCACGCCTTCGATCTGGGCAAGCTCCAGAAGCGCGAGGACGGCAAGCGTCACGTGGTGGTTCGTGCCGCGCACGAGGACGAGCTTCTCACCACGCTTGACGAGAAGGAGCGTACGCTCACGCCCGACATGTGCGTCATCACCGACGGCGGCGAGACGCCCATCGCGCTTGCCGGCGTCATGGGCGGCCTCAACTCCGAGATCGACGAGACCACGACCGACGTCCTGCTCGAGAGCGCGACCTTCTCGTCTGGCCACACCTCCCGCACGAGCCGCAACCTTGACCTCATGAGCGAGGCCTCCATTCGCTACGAGCGCCAGGTAGACGGCGCTGGCTGCGCGGACGTCTCCAACATCGCCGCGGCCCTCTTCGAGGAGTGCTGCTCGGCTGAGGTCTGCCCGGGCATCGTGGATGTCTACCCCGCGCCCGTGCCCGCCCCCGTGATCACCATGCGCCCCGCCCGCGTGCGCGCGCTTGCTGGTGCGGACATCCCGGACGACTTCATGGTCGAGCGTCTCGGGCGCCTTGGCTGCAAGGTGGAGCCTGCCGAGAATGGCGCCTACACGGTGACCGCGCCCACCAACCGCCCCGACCTCACCCGCGAGGTCGACCTTATCGAGGAGGTCGTGCGCCTGTGGGGCGAGGGCGACATCACGCCCACGCTTCCCGCGGCGCGCAACCACGCCGGCGGCCTTACCGTTGACCAGCAGCGCATTCGCAAGATCGGTCGCACGCTTAGGGCCTGCGGACTCTCCGAGACCACCACGTACTGCTTTGCCGACGCCAACGACCTCTCCAAGCTGGGCATGAGCGAGGAGGGCCGCGGCATTCCCGTCAAGATCATCAACCCGCTCGTTGCCGACCAGGCTGAGATGCGCCGCTCGATTCTGCCCGGGCTGCTCCGCTCGGTTGCCTATAACCTCGACCACGGTGTGGACGCGGTGGCGCTCTACGAGATTGGCCGCGTCTTCTTTGGCCATGAGAACAAGAGCCAGCCGGACGAGCCCAGCTTTGTCTGCGGCGTGCTCTCCGGCCACCGCGACGACGAGTGGTGCCAGAAGTTCGAGGACTACGACTTCTTTGACGCCAAGGGCGTGGTCGAGCAGCTCCTCTCGGCGCTTCGTGTGACCAAGGTGCGTTTCAAGGTGGCGGACCCCGCGACCTACGGTTGGCTGCAGCCCGGCCGCGCGGCCGAGGTCTATGGCAACAAGGGCGAGCTTATGGGCTGGGTTGGCAACGTCCACCCCAAGGCGCTCAAGGCATTTGGCGTCGACGCCCCCGTGGTTGCCTTCGAGCTCTCGGTTGAGTCGCTCCTGCGCCTGGCGCATCGCGAGCTTCCCTACGTCGACGTGCCCACGCTTCCCGGCGTGTCCGTTGACCTGGCCATTGTCGTCGACGAGTCCGTGACGTGCGAGCAGCTCGAGCAGCGCATCAAGAGTGCCGGCGGCAAGCTCCTCTCGGACGTGCGCCTCTTCGACGTCTATCGTGACCCCGTGCGCGTTGGCCTGGGCAAGAAGTCCATGGCCTTCTCGCTCACCTATCGCTCTGCCGACCACACGCTGACCTCAGAAGAGGTTGACCGCGCCCACAAGAAGCTTGTGGACAAGGTCTGCCGCGCCACTGGTGGAGAGGTCCGCGGCTAGCGGGCCATCCGCGCGCCACGAGGATGCACGCACGTGCCCAGCTGGAACATACATACCGCCCACGTCGAGCGGCTCCTTCGCGAGGAGGGGGCCGCTCGGCTGGGCGTGCGCGACGTGAACACGTTCCTGTTTGGCAACTTCCTGCCCGACATCTACGTGGGGTACATGGTGCCGGTTCCCGTCGCGCGCCTGCGCGATTACCGTGAGACGCACTTTGCCGACGGCGGGGCCATTCCTTCTCCTAACTACCAGGCGTTTTGGGATCGTTTTGTAGCGGGTTGCGGCATGACTGCTGCGGATTGCTCCCTGCACGACCTGGTGCTCGGCGCGTGGGCGCACCTTGTGTGCGACTCTGTGTACAACATACGCACGCGCGCGTACATCGCCTCCATTGGCGTGAAGGCTGGCGATGTCACCCGCAAGCGCAAGCAGCGCGACTTTGCGCTCTTTGGCAGAACCTTTGATATCTCGCTGCGTCCGCGTGTGACGCCCGAGCTCATTGCCGCCTGCGCCGCGTATCCGCAGTATCCCGTTGCCGAGGCCGACGTTCGCGAGGCAGTTGCCGTTGCGGGGCACATTGTGGACGAGAACCACGAGGGACTCATTCGCAGCATCCCCGCATACGACCTGCTCACGCCGGAGTTCTTCTCGGCAGCGTCTGCCGAGGCCAACGCGACTATTGTTGCCAAGCTCTGCGGTAAGGCCTCGTAACCGCGCCATCTACCTGCGGCGTTACGTTGCGCGTTGACAATCTTGTACCTGATGTTACGTGCGGTTCACCGTTCCGCAACCCATTGAGACCACCATGGGAGGGGAACGGCCGGGTCCCCCCGAACACCTGGCCGTCTCTCCCGTCCCTCGGTCTTCGAGGGACCCCTTCCCGGTGGCCGCGGCCTTTGACCGCGGCCATTCGCTTCTGGTGGAGGGTAAGTCACCGGCTTCGGGCCGGGCGGGGGGGCGAGACGTCCCCCAAACCCGAACCACGGGGCCTCACCGCGCTTCTCGCACATGCCGTATCAATCCGTTCACGTATGCACAACGTTTAGCGCGTATCGTTACGGGTGCGCACACGTCTGCGCGACGATGCGCGCGGGTATCTCACCCACAAGGAGAGGAGCAGAGATGAGCTGGTACGAGTCATCCTTTGTCTATCAGGTGTATCAGCTGGGACTGTGTGGCGCGCCGCACGAGCACGACGGCGTTACCGTGCCTCGTTTGAGCAAGCTGGTAGACGAAGGCTGGATTGACCACATGAAGCGCCTTGGGGTCACCTGCCTCATGCTCAACCCCGTGTTTCAGAGTCTTACGCACGGTTATGACACCACGGATTACACGACTGTCGACTGCCGCCTGGGTACCAACGATGACCTGCGCTTTGTTGTGGACGCGTGCCACAAGGCAGGCATCCGCGTGCTTCTCGACGGCGTCTTTAACCACGTTGGGCGCGAGTTCTTTGCATTTCGCGACGTGCGCGAGAAGGGCCAGCAGAGCCGCTATGCCGGCTGGTTCAACATCGACTGGAATGGCAACAGCGAGTTCAACGACGGCTTTGGCTACGAGACCTGGGCGGGTGTGTCGACGCTCGTGAAGCTCAACCACGGCAACTTTGAGCTCAACGACTACCTTGCCGATGTCATTCGCGGCTGGGTGCGTGACTTTGACATCGACGGCCTGCGCCT
>CAJMLD010000177.1 GCA_905214175.1 uncultured bacterium | reverse complement strand
CTCGTTGGCACCCTTGACCAGGCCTGCAATGTCGACAAACTCAACCGTTGCGGGGACAATCTTCGCGGGATGCACCATCTCGGCTAGCTTGTTGAGGCGCTCGTCGGGAACGTCCACCACGCCCACGTTGGGGTCGATGGTCGCAAACGGATAGTTCGCGGCAAGACCACCTTTGCGGGTGAGTGCGGTGAACAGGGTCGACTTGCCCACGTTGGGAAGTCCCACGATGCCTATGGAAAGTGACACGGTGCCTCTCCTTCTTTGTCTGCGGCTCCTGCGCGCAGCCCCTACTTCTTGTTGTTCTCGTCTAGCTTCTCAAGGGTGTCCGCGGCCTTGCTGAGCTGCTTCTTGCCCTGTTCCATGAGGCGCTGGGCCTCTTCCTTGGCCTTGGCCTTCTGGCGCGCGATCTCCTCTGCGTTCTTGTCGGGAACTACCAGATCGCTTGCGTCCTGCGGGTGCATGGAGAGTGCCCCCTCAGGGCAGACACGCACGCAGGCCGAGCAGTTCACGCAGTACGCTGCCAAGGTGTGAACGTGGCCACTGTCGTCGAGCTCAATGGCATGCGTGACGCAGGCCTTGGCACAGTCGCCGCAGGACGTGCAGAGGTCCGGGTCGACAACGGGCACGTCGAGGGCGATGTCCGCCGCGAGCTCGGGGTCATGCTGGAGTCCGCCCATCATGAGCTTGCGGTTCTGCGTAAGAATGCGCTGACGGTTCTGGTTGGTCTTCGCCCCCACGGCGTTCTCGAGCTGGCGCTGCAGCTCGTTGAGACGATTGGCGTGGTCGGTGATTTTCTTGGCCACTGCCTGGGCACCGGCGAGCCTGGGGCTGGAGCGCGTCACAAGGTTCTCGGTTGCATGGATGGCCGAGCTCACAAACTGGCTGCGGCGGTACTCTCGCGTGAACTCGTGCGTGAGATTGTTCTTGTCGACCTCGAGGCCCACCGCGGACTTTGCCCACTCCTCCGCCGTACCAATAGCCTCGGTGTAAAAGTCCTCGCCGGTCGTGGTGCGACAGCGGTCGCAGATACCAAGCGGCAGATAGACGGACACGTTGGTGTAGTCGACGAGAATGGAGAACCACAGGTCGCGCGAGATCATGCCCACGCAGGGGAGGAGAATCTCGTTTGGCTTGGGAAGCCGCTTGAGGGCTCGGGTGCACGTGACGTAGCACTGCTCGTATGCCGAGGCCGCGCGGGCGATGTTGTCGTAGAGCTGCTTGGCCATGTGACGGCGCGTGTTGAAGACCTCGGTGGGACAGGCGGCCTGGCAGAGGCCGCACTTGCGGCAGCTGTCCGTGATGGTCACGGATTTGTTGTGGATGTCGATCGAGTTTGTGGGGCACACGTCCAGACAGACGGAGCACGCGTCATCGCGCTCTGAGGCGGTGCGCAGGCAGCGGCTGGAGTTGCACCAGGGCTTCTCCTTGTAGTCAGCCGGATCGAAAACCTTGCGCTGGCTTGGATCCTGGGCAAGCGAGTCCGCGATACCCGCAAACGGATTCTGAACCGCCTGCCAGTTATCCTGGATGTCGATGATGTCATCGAGAATGTCGCGCTTCTGCGCCATCGCCTCTCCCCTCTTCTTGCCAAGGTGGCCACGTGCGGCCCCCGCGGCGCGTGCGCCTGCGCACGCAACCGTTCCATTGTACCCCGCGGGATTAAGTTCCCCGGCAATGGGATTCCATTCCCCGGCAACGGGATTCCATTGCCGGGGAACCCAATCCCGCGCGAAAGGGCCCCGGGTGCCGGATGGCACTCGGGGCCCTGAGGTTCACTCGGTCGAGTCGCGTGACCGAGGAGCGGTACGTTTGGGCTACCTAGCCCTTAGTACATGCCGCCACCCTGGCCGCCTGCGGCGGCTGCCTTGGAGATGGCCTCCTCGATGGTGGTGTCCTTGGGCTCATCGGAGACGGTGGCCTCGGTGATGAGGATGAGGGATGCCACGGAAGCGGCGTTCTGGAGCGTGGTGCGCGTGACCTTAACGGGGTCGAGGACGCCCATCTCGATCATGTCGCCATAGTTACCGGTCGCGGAGTCGAGACCCTGGCCCTTGGGCAGGCCCTTGATCTTCTCGACCACGACGGAGCCCTCGTAGCCAGCATTGCTCGCGATGGTCTTCACAGGGGCCTCGAGCGCCTTGCGGATGATGTCGACGCCGATCTTCTCGTCAGGATCGGAGGTCTCGACGGAGTCAAGCGCAGGGGCCGCAGCCAGGAACGCCACGCCGCCGCCGGCGACGATACCCTCCTCGACAGCCGCACGGGTGGCCTGCAGGGCGTCCTCGATGCGGTGCTTGATCTCCTTGAGCTCGACCTCGGTAGCTGCGCCAACCTTGATGACCGCGACGCCACCGGAGAGCTTGGCCAGACGCTCCTGGAGCTTCTCCTTGTCGAAGTCGGAGGTGGTGTTCTCAATCTCGTTCTTGATCTGAGAGACGCGCTCCTCGATGGCGTCCTTGGAGCCGGCGCCGCCGACGATGGTGGTGTTGTCCTTGGTGATCTTGACGGACTTGGCGCGGCCGAGCATCTCGGCGGTGACATCGGTGAGCTGGACGCCAAGCTCCTTCATGGCAACCTGGCCACCGGTGAGGATTGCGATGTCCTCGAGCATGCGCTTACGACGGTCGCCGTAGCCGGGGGCCTTCACGGCGGCGATGTTCAGCGTGCCACGAAGCTTGTTGAGGATGAGCGTGGCTAGCGCCTCGCCGTCCACGTCCTCGGCGATGATGAGCAGCGGCGCGCCCTGCTTGGAGACGGCCTCGAGAATAGGCAGGATGTCCTGAATGTTGGAGATCTTCTGATCGGTCATCAGGATGTAGGGGTTATCCAGCTCCGCCGTCATGTTGTCGTTGTTGGTGGCGAAGTACGGGGAGATGTAGCCCTTGTCGAACT
Source organism: uncultured bacterium (assembly GCA_905214175.1). Classification (GTDB taxonomy): domain Bacteria; phylum Actinomycetota; class Coriobacteriia; order Coriobacteriales; family Atopobiaceae; genus Tractidigestivibacter. Next base: position 967 of record CAJMLD010000177.1, on the reverse strand, counting down.
GCATGCCCTCGACGGTGTCGATGTCGATGCCGAAGGTCTGGGACTCGTCGACGGTAATCACGCCGTCCTTGCCCACAACCTCCATGGCGTCAGAGATCTTCTCGCCAATCTCGGGATCGCCGGCAGAGATGGTGCCCACGGAGGCAATCTGCTGCTTGGTCGAAATCTCCATTGCGGAGTTCTTCATCTCGTCCACAACAGCGTCGACGGCCTTGTCAATGCCGCGACGGATGGCGATGGGGTTGGCGCCAGCGGCGACGTTGCGGAGACCCTCGTTAACGATAACCTGCGCAAGCAGCGTAGCGGTGGTGGTACCGTCACCCACGGTGTCGTTGGTCTTGGTGGCGACCTCCTTCACCAGCTGGGCGCCCATGTTCTCGATGGGGTCCTTGAGCTCAATCTCCTTGGCAACGGAGACACCATCGTTCGTGATGGTGGGGGCGCCGTAGGAACGCTGCAGGGCAACATAGCGACCCTTGGGGCCGAGCGTGGTGGTAACGGCGTCAGCCAGGGTGTTCACGCCCTTGGCGAGCTTGGCGCGGGCGTCGGTGCCAAAAACAATGTCCTTAGCCATATTGTGCTTTCCTTCCAGATGAACCGGTGGTGGGTTGTTTACCAACTAGCGAGCGGCTCGAGCGAGCTACTCCTCGATAATGGCGTAGATGTCGTCGGCACGGAGGAGCAGGAAGTCCTCGCCGTCGACCTTGACCTCGTTGCCACCGAACTTGCCGTAGAACACCTCGTCGCCGGCCTTGACGTCAACGGGGATGCGGTTGCCGTCCTGATCGCGCTTGCCCTCGCCCACAGCAATGACCTTGCCACGCTGCGGCTTCTCCTGAGCACCAGAAGAGATGTACAGACCAGAAGAGGTCTTCTCCTCCTTGGGTGCGGGCTTGACAAGGACGCGGTCTCCCAGCGGCTTAAGAGTCATAACCAAGAACCTCCTTTTAGGGCGCCGAACGGCGCT
>CAJMLD010000176.1 GCA_905214175.1 uncultured bacterium | reverse complement strand
GCTTCGACGCAGGCGAAACGTGCTCTGCATGCGCTATGATGTCTCGCATGAAGACAACAGACACCTCACACATCCGCAACTTCTCAATTGTTGCGCACATAGACCACGGCAAGTCGACCATCTCGGATCGCATCCTGGAGCTAACGCACACGGTAGACGAGCGCGACATGGCCGACCAACTCCTCGACACCATGGACATCGAGCGCGAGCGCGGCATCACCATCAAGTCGAACGCCGTGCGCGTGGTCTACGACGCCGACGACGGGGAGTCCTACCAGTTCAACCTCATCGACACCCCGGGGCACGTGGATTTCACGTACGAGGTATCGCGCTCGCTCGTCGCCTGCGAGGGCGCCGTCCTGGTGGTTGACGCAACCCAGGGCGTGGAGGCCCAGACCGTCTCCAACGCCACCCTGGCGATGAATGCCAACCTGGACATTGTTCCCGCAATCAACAAGATCGACCTTCCCTCGGCGCATCCCGAGGAGGTCAAGAAGGAGATCGAAGAGGATCTCGCCATCCCGGCCGACGACGCCGTGCTCGTCTCGGGCAAGACTGGCGAGGGCATCCACGACCTTCTCGAGGCCATCGTCTATCTTGTCTCTCCGCCCAAGGGAGACGCAAAGGCGCCGCTCAAGGCCCTGATCCTGGATTCATATTTCGACGAGTACCGCGGCGTTGTGGCCACGGTTCGTGTCTTTGATGGCGGCATCAAGAAGGGCGACCACCTGCGCATGATGGCGCTTGGCGATACCTTCCTCTGCGACGGCGTGGGCTGCAAGCGCCCCCTCGAGACCCCGCTGGACGAGCTTGGCGTGGGCGAGGTGGGCTATGTGGTGACGGGCCTCAAGGACCCCGCCCTCGTGAAGACGGGCGACACCATCACCTACGAGGACCGTCCCTGCGAGGAGGCCTGTCCGGGCTACCACGAGGCAAAGCCCATGGTCTTCACGGGGCTTTTTCCCATCGACAACAAGCAGTACGAGAACCTGCGCGACGCGCTCGAGAAGCTCAAGGTGAACGACCCCTCGCTCATCTGGACTCCCGAGACGAGCGTGGCCTTAGGCTTTGGCTTTCGCGTGGGATTCCTGGGCCTTCTCCACATGGAGGTCGTGAAGGAACGCCTCGAGCGTGAGTTTGGCCTCGACCTTATCGCCACGTCCCCCTCGGTTGACTACCACGTCTACAAGACCGACGGCGAGATGGTCGACATCACAAGCCCGCAGGATTTGCCCGACGTCACCCGCATCGATCACATCGAGGAGCCCTACCTCAAGGCCAAGGTCATCGTGCCCCCGGACTTCATGGGCGCCGTGATGCAGCTCGTGGTCGACCACCGCGGCGAGACAAGCGACATGGTCTATCTCTCGGAGAAGTCCGTGGAGATTCACTTCGACATCCCGCTGGCCGAGCTCATTCTCGACTTCTTTGACCAGCTCAAGAGCCGTACCAAAGGCTATGCCTCCCTCGACTACGAGATTGGCGACTACCGCACGAGCGACCTTGTGAAGCTGGACATCCTTCTTGCTGGCGAGGAGGTGGACGCTCTCTCGTTCATCGTCCCGCGTGACCGGGCCTACGACATGGCGAGAAGTCTCTGCGATAAGCTCAAGGAGATCATTCCGCGCCAGCAGTTCGAGGTTCCCATCCAGGGGGCCATCGGCAATAAGATCATCGCGCGCTCCACCGTGAAAGCCGTTCGCAAAGATGTTCTTGCTAAGTGCTACGGCGGTGACATCTCCCGCAAGCGCAAGCTCCTGGAGAAGCAGAAGGAGGGCAAGAAGCGCATGAAGTCCATCGGCTCCGTCGAGGTGCCGCAGGAGGCTTTCCTCGCCGTCCTCAAGGTGGATGACGAATGACGCCTTCGCAGGTTCTGGCCGAGTGGGGGCCAGCCGCGGGATTGGCTGCGGGACCAGCGGTTCTACCGGTTAAGTCTACACATGGAGATAGACTTGACCTTAAGTCAAGGTTTAGGGTCAATCCCTTTCTCATGGCCCCCATGGCAGGTGTCTCCGACGCGGCGTATCGCACCATGGCACGTGCGGGCGGCGCTGGCCTTGCGTATACCGAGATGGTTTCGTGTGCTGGCCTGCACTATGGTGGCGAAAAGACCTGGGAGCTCGTCGAGCCGGCAGAGACGGAACCCGACATCGCCATCCAGCTGTTTGGCTCCAAGCCCGAGCTTTTCCGTGAGGCCGCAGCATCTGTATGCGAGCGGTTGGGTGATCGCCTTGCCCTCATAGACATCAACATGGCTTGTCCCGTCCCCAAGGTGACCAAGAAGGGGGAAGGGTCGGCTCTGCTCGACAGTCCCGAGCTTGCGGCATCGCTCGTCCGTTCGTGCATCGAAGGTGTTGACGGACGGGTTCCGGTGACGGTAAAGATTCGTCGCGGAAGGCGCATGGGCGAGGAAGTTGCTCCCGACTTCGCGCGTGCCATGGAGGCTGCCGGCGCCTCGGCCATTGCCGTCCACGGACGTTTTGCCAACCAGCTCTATCACGGCGAGGCAGACTGGGGCTGCGTGGACCGAGTTGCCAAGGCTGTGAGCGTCCCGGTCATTGGGTCTGGGGACGTCTCGTCTGGCCAGGCTGCAGCACGAATGCTTGCCGAGACTGGCGCTTCTGCCGTTATGGTAGCGCGAGGAAGCTACGGGAACCCCTGGGTATTTCGAGATGCCATGGCGCTGCGCTTGGGCGAGTGTCCCGCAACGCATGGCCCGCGCGAGAAGATCGCCGCGTTTCGCTGCCATGTGCGCCTGCTTGCCGCCACGGGCGCAAACCTCAAGCGAGCTCGAAGCCTTGCCGGGTGGTATCTGCGCGGGATGCCGGAGGCGGCCCGTCTCCGCGGCATGGCGGTAACGTGTCTTACCCTCGAGGACTACCTTGCTGTAGCCGACGAAGCCGAGCGGATGCTTCTCGATGTCCAGTAGCGCTATGAGCTGCGAAGGTACAGGGTGGCGCGGCCGTCTCACCGCCGAAGGCGCCAATGCTCTGTACCTGCACGTGCCCTTCTGTGTTCAGAAGTGCGCATACTGCGACTTTGCCTCTTGGGCAACCCCTCGCGGAGACACGCTGCTTGCTCACTACGCCCAGGCGCTGGGTAAGCAGGTCGAGGAAGCATCGCGGCTTGGGATGCTCGACCACTGCGAGACGCTCTATGTTGGCGGGGGCACGCCGTCGCTTCTGGGCGAGAACCTCGGGAGTCTCCTACGGGTGGTCAGGTCCTGTGCGCCCGAGCTCAGCGAGCTTACCTGCGAGGCAAACCCCGAGTCTCTCTCGGACGCCCTTCTCGACGATCTTGTTGAGGCGGGATGCACAAGGCTCTCCATGGGAGTGCAGAGCCTGTGCGATGGCGAGCTTTCTGAGCTTGGCAGGGTCCACGACGCCGCGCGCGCTCGCGATCGCGTTGTTGCCGCGCTTGCTCACGGGTTGAATGTCTCGTGTGACCTGATGTGTGCGATTCCCCTTCAGACTGCCGAAAGCTGGCAGTCCACGCTTGAAGGCATCGTTTCGCTTGGGGTTGACCACGTGAGCGTCTATCCCCTCCAAATCGAGGAGGGAACTCCCCTGGGGCTAAAGGTGGGCGACGAGGAACCTGCGTGGAACTCGCCGGATGTCCAAGCCGACAGGATGACTCAGGCTCAAGCTGTGCTTGAGGGTAATGGTTTTCGCAGGTATGAGGTGGCAAGCTATGCTCGTTCGCCCGAGATGGAATGTCGTCACAACAAGGCCTACTGGACAGGGAAGCCATACCTCGGGCTTGGCACTGGAGCTGCGTCAATGCTTACCCGCGAGGGTTACTTGAGGCTTATGAAGGCCTGTCCTCAACTTGGACCTTTACCTGAGGGTATGTCTCGAGTGCGTCTCAAGGTTACTTAAAGTAGGCAGGAGATCGCCGAGGATCCCAGACTTTCATCTATTGTGTTCGAGGAAG
>CAJMLD010000175.1 GCA_905214175.1 uncultured bacterium | reverse complement strand
GCACAGCGCCTCCAAGGAGGCGCGCATCATGAGGGACCTTGGCTACTTTGGCCACTTCCTTCACCTTCACGCAGGGGGCCGCAGCGGAAAGCAGCACATGCTCGAGCGAATCTTGGACGAGGGGGGCATCGTGGGCCAACGCGAGCTGCAGGACACCGTCCCCATAAGCTCAGCCGCCCTTTCTGAGGTTCTCGCAAAGCTCGAGTCAGAGGGTCTCGTCACACGTACGCGGTCCCAGAGCGACAAGCGTCAACTTGACGTCTCCCTCACGCAAGCCGGCCAGGCAGAGGCCAAGGTATGTGCCGAGAAGCGCGCAAGATTCGAGGAGGAAGCCTTCTCGGTCCTCTCCGAGGAAGAGAGGACGCAGCTCCTTGAGGTCCTTGACCGGCTCATGGGGCACTGGCAGAAAATCGAGGAGAAAGACAGGGCGGTGGAAAAGTGAGCATACGCAAGAAGTTGAGAAAGACCCTGAGCAAGGGCGAGACGTCCTCGCTTCCCCAGTATGGCCTCAAGGAGATAGTCTCGACCCTGGCCGGGTCGCTCAGGGAATTCGGCAAGCCCGCCTGGGCAACGCCGTTTCTCGTCACCGGGGAGGTCGTGCTCGAATGCGCGATTCCGTTCGTGACGGCCCAGCTCATCGACGCCCTCGCGCTCGGAGGCGGCATCTCCGCAATCGCCGGGCACGCGGCGGTGCTCATCGTCATGGCACTCGCCTCGCTCGCCTTTGGTACCGCAGCTGGTGTCACCTGCTCGATTGCGGCGACGGGCCTTGCCAAGAACCTCAGGCACGACGTGTTCCACAAGATTCAGGGCTTCTCGTTCTCCAACATCGACCGGTTCTCCACGAGCTCACTCGTGACCCGTCTTACGACCGACGTCACCAACGTCCAGCAGGCGTACATGATGATCATCCGCATGGCTATCCGCTGCCCGCTCATGGCGGTCTTTTCGGTTGTCATGGCCTTCATCTCGGGCGGCCCCATGGCCGTGATCTACGTGATTGTCGCCTTTGTCCTTGGCTGGGGCATCTTCAAGATCGCCCTCACCGTGATGCCCATCTTCCGTCGCATCTTCAGGAAGTACGACCGCCTGAACGACTCTGTGGAGGAGAACGTCCAGGGCATTCGCGTGGTGAAGTCCTACGTCCGCGAGGACCACGAGAAAGATAAGTTCAACGAGGCATCCGGCACGCTCTACCACGATTTTGTTCACGTCGAGCGCATCCTGGCGTGGAACCAGCCCCTCATGACGCTGGCAATCGACGTCATCTACACCTTCGTCATCTTCTTCGGCTCTCAGGCAATTGTGTCCAGCCAGGGACAGCTCATGGGCGTGGGCCAGCTCTCCGCGCTCATCACCTACGGATTCTCAATGCTCATCAGCCTCATGATGCTCTCGATGGTCTTCGTGATGATCACGATGGCCGACGAGTCTGCGCGACGCATCTGCCAGGTCCTGCGCGAGGAGCCCGATCTCAAGAACCCCGAGAACCCCATCATGGAGGTCCCGGACGGCTCCATCGACTTCGACCACGTGAGCTTTGAGTACTCCGCCAAGGCCGATCGCATGGCACTCGATGACATCGACCTTCACATCAAGAGCGGTGAAGTCATCGGCATCATTGGCGGCACGGGTTCCTCAAAGTCGACGCTCGTGCAGCTCATCTGCCGCCTCTATGACGCAACCAGGGGGACCGTGCGCGTTGGTGGCCGAGACGTTCGCGACTACGACCTCGATACCCTCCGCAACCAGGTGGCGGTCGTGCTCCAGCGAAACGTCCTCTTCTCGGGCACCATCAAGGACAACCTCCGCTGGGGTAACCCCAACGCAACCGACGAGCAGATGCTCGAAGCCTGCAGGCTCGCACAGGCAGACGAGTTCATCCAGCAGTTCCCCAAGAAGTACGACACCTACATCGAGCAGGGCGGCACCAACGTCTCGGGCGGGCAGAAGCAGCGTCTCTGCATTGCGCGCGCCCTGCTCAAGAACCCCAAAATTCTGATTCTCGACGACTCCACGAGCGCCGTGGACACCAAGACCGACCGCCTCATCCGCGAGGGATTCAAGAGCTTCATCCCCGAGACCACCAAGGTCATCATCGCCCAGCGCACCAGCTCGGTTGAGGACGCTGACCGCATCGTGGTCATGCGCGATGGGCACATCGACGCCGTGGGCACGCACGAAGAGCTGCTGCGAACCAACGACATCTACCGCGAGACGTACACCACGCAGAACAAGCAGTCGCACGACGAGGCCATGGAGTCCATATCCAAGGACGCCGTCAAGCCCCAGAAGGAGGCGAACAATGAGTAAAGAGAAAGGCCAGGAAATGAAGTCTCCTTCTGAGCAGGCAACCGAGCCCAGGCGCACCGACGGCCCCGGCCGCGGCCACGGCGCCGCAAACCCCGGGGAGACGCTCAGGCGCACGCTGGCACTCACCTTCCACTACTACCCCGTTCACGTGACCGTGCAGGTGCTCTGCATTCTCACCGCCTCGATCCTCTCGTCACTGCCCTCTGTCTTCATGCAGCAGGCAATCGCGGTGGTGCAGGAGTTCGTGGGCACGGGAGACTGGGGGGCGGCGCAGGTCCAGATCACGCACATCGTCTTGGGCCTCATTGGGTGCTATGTGGTTGCCCTGGGCGCGAACATCGCTCAGGCGCAGCTCACGGCCGTGATCTGCCAGGGCACCCTCATGAAGGTCCGCAACCAGATGTTCGACCACATGGAGGACCTGCCCATCCGCTACTTCGACACGCACAAGCACGGCGACATCATGTCGCACTACACCAACGACGTGGATACCCTTCGCCAGCTCATTGGCGTTGCCGTGCCGAACCTCATCACCATGCTCACGGCGATGATCTCGGTTCTCGTCATCATGCTCTGGTACTCGGTGCCCCTGACGCTCGTGGTACTTGCGATGGTCGTCCTGATGGTCGTGATCACCCGTGTAATGGGTGGGCGTTCGGCTCACTTCTTCCTCGCCCAGCAGCGTGCGCTCGCTGCCGAGGAGGGCTTCGCCGAGGAAGCCATGAACGGCCAGAAGGTCATCAAGGTCTTCACGCACGAGGCTGCCACCGAGAAGGGCTTCGACGAGGTCAACGACGAGCTCTTCGATGCCTCCAAGCGAGCGAACATCTATGGCAACACCCTTGGCCCCATCCTCATGAACATGGGCAACCTCTCCTACGTGGTAGTTGCACTGGCTGGCTGCGCCATGCTCGCCGCGGGAACGCACAACCCCTCCATCGCGGGCGTCGCACTCTCCATCGACATCGTGGTGCCGTTCCTCAACCTCACGAAGCGCTTCTCTGGCTCCATTGGCCAGGTCTCCCAGCAGATTAACTTCGTGGTCATGGGCCTTGCGGGCGCCGAGCGCATCTTCTCGCTCATTGACGAGGAGCCCGAGACGGACGAGGGCTACGTTACCCTGGTCAACGTGCGCAAGAACGCTGCCGGCGAGCTTGAGGAATGCCCCGAGCGCACCGAGAGCTGGGCATGGAAGCACCCCCACCACGACGGCACCGTCACCTACACGCCGCTTGCCGGTGACATGCGCCTCTTTGACGTGGACTTTGGCTACACGCCCGACCACACCGTTCTCCACGGCATCTCTCTCTACGCCAAGCCAGGCCAGAAGGTGGCATTTGTCGGCGCCACGGGCGCGGGCAAGACGACGATCACGAACCTTATCAACCGCTTCTACGACATTGCCGACGGCAAGATTCGCTACGACGGCATCAACATCAACAAGATCAAGAAGGACGATTTGCGCCACTCGCTGGGCATGGTTTTACAGGACGTGAACCTCTTCACCGGCACGGTGATGGAGAACCTGCGTTTCGGCAACCCGGACGCCACGGACGAGGAATGCATCGAGGCGGCGAAGCTGGTCAATGCGGACGGTTTCATTCGGATGCTGCCTCAGGGCTA
>CAJMLD010000174.1 GCA_905214175.1 uncultured bacterium | reverse complement strand
CACAGCAAAGAAGTTCCGGGGCGAGCAGAGCCCCTCCAAAGCCTCCTCGCTGCCGCATGCCCGCAACCACTCGCCGGCAACGCTGGCCCACACGCAGCCCCGTTCTGCGCGGCCACGGACATCTGCCTGTGCCTCTCCTAGCGGCAAACAATAATGTTTGCTCAGCCACGACGGAGGAAGGGGCAGCATGTCCACAGAGGTCACCCTAGAGCGCTTCACGTTCCCCTCGACAGACGGTGCATCGACCATCAGCGCATGTGCGTGGTGGCCGGCGGGAATGGGACCGGATGAGGCAGAGGGGACGCCGTCACCCCGCGGGGTCGTGCAGCTCGTCCATGGCATGGCCGAGCACATCGACCGCTACGATGTCTTTGCCCGCTTCCTCGCTTCCCATGGGCTTCTCGTCGTGGGGCATGACCAGATTGGCCACGGCCGTTCCTGCTCGCCCGAGCACTGGGGCGAGCTGCCCGTTGGACGCGGGGCCAAGGCACTCGTGGAGGACATAGACGCCCTTCGCCACATGACGCAGGAGCGCGTGGCTCCGGGAACCCCCTACATTGTCTTTGGCCACAGCATGGGCAGCTTTGAGGTGCGCTCCTATATCGCGCACCACGGCGAGGGACTTGCGGGCGCCGTCATCTGCGGCACCGGCTTTCTCCCTGCCGCTGCATCGGGTGCGGCCCTCAAGGTCACGTGGCTCGAGTCGTTCCTCAGGGGCGCCGATCATCGCTCCTCCTTTGTCGACTCCATGGGGGCGGGCGGCTACGGCAAGGCCGTCTCCAATGCCCGGACCAACCTCGACTGGCTCTCCCGCAACCGCAAGAACGTCGACGACTACATCGCAGACCCCTCCTGCGGCTTCATGTTCTCGGTGGGGGCCTACCACGAGGTCGCCGTTCTCACCTCCGAGGTCAACTCCCCCACCTGCGCCGCAAGCGTCCCGCATGACCTGCCGCTGCTCTTCATTGCCGGTGCCGAGGACCCGGTTGGCGATAACGGCGAGGGCGTCGAGAAGGCCGCAGCCCTTGCCCGCGGTGCCGGCTCTACGGACGTCGAGGTGAAAATCTATCCGCGCATGCGGCACGAGATCCTCAACGAGACCGGCCACGAGCAGGTCTTTGCCGACGTGTTGGCGTGGGTCGAGAAGCGCGTGGCGCCGGCCCCTACGCCGCAGGCCACCTCCGCCGAGGAGGCCTAGCCATGGCAACCGAGAAGTACGTCATCGCGCTTGACCAGGGCACCACCTCAAGCCGCGCCGTTCTCATCAACCGCGCAGGGCGCATGGTCGACTGCGTGCAGCGCCCCTTCCAGCAGATCTTCCCGCGTCCCGGCTGGGTTGAGCACAACCCGCAGGACATCCTGTACTCGCAGCTCGGCTCGCTCACAGAGCTTCTCGCCAAGCGCGGCCTCACGGCCGAGGACATCGATTCCATAGGCATCGACAACCAGCGCGAGACCACCATCGTGTGGGACCCCACAACCGGGCAACCCGTCTACAACGCCATCGTCTGGCAGTGCCGGCGCACGGCAGACCTCGTGGAGCAACTCTGCGGCACACCTGAGGCGCGCCAGATGATCCAGGAGAAGACGGGGCTTCTCCCCGACGCGTACTTCTCGGCCAGCAAGATCCGCTGGATCCTCGACAACGTTCCCAGCGCCCGCGAGCGCGCCGAGGCAGGCGAGCTGTTCTTTGGCACCGTTGACACCTGGCTCGTGTGGGTGCTCACCGGCGGCCTAGTGCACGCGACGGACGTCACCAACGCCAGTCGCACGATGCTCTACAACATCCACGATAACTGCTGGGACAAGGAGCTGCTCAACCTCTTTGGGATTCCGCTCTCCATGATGCCCGAGGTCAGGCGCTCGAGCGGCTCGTTTGGCGAGACAAGCTATCCCGGCGTGCCCGCAGGCATCCCCATCACCGGCGTGGCGGGAGACCAGCAGGCGGCACTCTTTGGCCAGTGCTGCTTCGAGCCCGGGCAGGCCAAGAACACCTATGGCACCGGCTGCTTCATGCTCATGCATACCGGTCATGAGGCACGGGCGAGCAAGAGCAACCTGGTCACGACCATCGTCGCCTCGGCACCCAACGTGGAGGGTACCGAGTACGCGCTCGAGGGCTCCGTCTTTGTGGCGGGCGCACTCATCCAGTGGCTTCGCGACCAGCTGGGCATTGTCCAGAACGCCGCCGACACCGAGTGGATGGCGAAGAGCGTGGAGGACACGGGCGGAGTCTACATCGTCCCGGCGTTCACGGGCCTTGGAGCTCCCTGGTGGAACCCGGACGCACGCGGGGCAATTCTCGGCATCACACGTGGAACCACGCGCAACCACATAGCTCGCGCGGCGCTCGAGGCGCTTGCGTACCAGATCTATGACCTCGCCGATGCCATGGCCAAGGACGCCGGGCATCCGCTGGGCGTGCTCAACGTCGATGGCGGCGCCAGCGCAAACAGCTTCCTCATGCAGTTCCAGGCAGACATCCTGGGATGCGAGCTGAGAAGGCCGGAGAACACCGAGACCACCTCGCTTGGCGCGGCGTTCCTCGCAGGGCTTGCAACCGGCTACTGGAGCGGCACCGACGAGCTCAAGGCACTGCGCGAGACGGACAACGTGTTCCATCGCCAGATGGACCCCGCGCGCGTCGAGAAGCTCGTGGCCGGCTGGCACGACGCCGTGCACCGCGTGATGTAGGGGCATTGCCGCGTCGCTCGTCGGCTGACACGCGACGCGGCAAGAGCCCTATCCCAAAACCTCCGCCGCAATGCGGGCAGTCTCGGTGGCGTCCTTGGCGTAGAAGTCAGCGCCAACCATCTTCGCGTACTCGGGGTTGAGCACGGCGCCACCAACCACCACCTTGCACCAGGGCGCCTCCTTGCGGAGGAGCTCGATGGTCTCGGCCATGGCGGGAACCGTCGCAGTCATGAGGGCAGAGAGCCCGCAGAGCAGCACGTGGTCTTTGACCACAGCGTCTGCCACCACCTGAGGCGGCACATCCCTGCCCAGGTCAACCACGTTGTATCCGTAGTTCTCGAGCAGCATGCGCACGATGTTCTTGCCAATGTCGTGAATGTCGCCGTGAACGGTGCAGACCACGATGGAGCCCTTCTCGGGCACGTTCGCGCCCTGACCGCTGGCATCCACGGCCCTCTTGATGGTCTCGAAGCCTGCCTTGGCCGCCTCCGCCGAAGCCATGAGCTGCGGCAGGAAGAAGACGCCCTTCTCGAAGCGCTCGCCCACCACGTCGAGCGCGGGGATGAGCACCTCGTTGATGGCGAACATGGGGTCGTGCTCGGCGATGACCTGGGCGACAACCTCGGGCATGGGACCCTTGCGGCCGGCAAGCACCAGCTCTCGGGCGCGGGCAGCGGGATCCGTGGGTTCGGCGGGCGTTGCGGCAGGAACGGCAGAGGCATTGGCCGGTGACGCAACGGCCTTCTCCGCCGACGCGGGAGCGCGGTCGCTCCTCTCGGCATAGTTGGCCACAAAGTACTGGGCGCTCTCGTCCTCGCCCGAGAGCACGCGCCAGGAGTCGACCACGTCCATCATGCGGGTAAGGCAGGGATTGATGATGGCAAGGTCAAGGCCCGCCGAGAAGGCCGCAGCAAGGAAGGTTCCGTTCACAAGGGGCCTGAAGGGCAGGCCAAAGCTGATGTTGCTCACGCCCAGCACGGTGCGCACGCCAGGCAGCTCCTGCTTGACCAGACGTATGGCGTCAAGAATGGCCCTGGGCTGAGTCTGGTCGGTCGAGGCCGCCATGGTGAGGCAGTCTATGACCACGTCGTGGCGCGGGATACCCAGCCGCTCGCACTCGCGAACGATCTTCCTGGCAATGGCCAGGCGGCCCTCTGCCGTGGCAGGGATGCCGTCCTCGTCAAGCGTGAGCCCCACCACCGCGCAACCGTAGTGCTTCACGATGGGCAGCACGTCCGCCAT
>CAJMLD010000173.1 GCA_905214175.1 uncultured bacterium | reverse complement strand
CTCGCATTCGCCTTGCCCCTCTCGACGCCATCTTCGCCGGGCTTCTCCCCGTTATTAGCCATGGCTTCCCCTTCCAATGTTACGCGGCGAGAAGCCCCGCCGCAGAAACTGGTTCGCCTAACCTACTCACTCTAGCCCATGGACGACCCGTCGCGTCCCACGGCGTCAAGCCATCACGGACTCCGCAGGCATGCCGTTGTGGCAGCTGCGCCCGCCTAGCGAGCAGCCGCGCGCTCTACCACGTCAGCAAGCTTGGCAGCCGCCCGGTCCTGTCCAAGGCCGCGCGCGCACTCCCGCATGCGTTCGCGCCTCTCGGCGTTGCCCACCAGGTCGAGAAGGTCATGGGCAAAGTCGTCGCCGTCGATGGAGTCATCTGCGAAGAGGTCTGCCGCTCCGGCGTCCACCAGGTAGTGCGCATTGGTGGTCTGGTGGTCACCCGTGGCAAGCGGATAGGGCACAAGGACGCTCGGCACGGCAAGCGCAGCAATCTCGGCAATGGAGGAAGCACCGGCGCGGGAGACCACGAGGTCTGCCGCCGCAAGGGCCTCACCCATGTTGGAGATGTAGGGCACGACCCGCCAGCGCTCGCGCTCGGTGTCCGCAAGGTTAAGAGAGGACACCACGCTGTCGTAGAGCTCCTTGCCCGTGGAGTGCACCACGTAGAGCTTGGGGTTAGCGAGCAGACGCTCCTTGAGGCGCACGATGGCCTCGTTCACGTGGGCAGCCCCCAGGCTTCCGCCAAAGACCAGAAGCATCGTGGCGTCCTCGGGGATGGAGAAGGCCGCACGCCCCGCCTCGCGCGAGGCGCTGAGGACACTCTGGCGCACGGGGTTGCCCGTGAGCACAATGGCGTCGTCCCCGTGAACGTGGCCCTCGAAGGCGGCGCGCGCCTGCGGAAGCGACACGCACACGTAGCGCGCATGGGGAGCGAGCGTCTTGTTGGCAAGTCCCGGAACCGAGTTCTGCTCGTGAAGCACGTAGGGGATGTGCAGCTTGCGGCAGCGGTCCATAAGGGCGAGCTCCACGTAGGCGCCAAAGCCCACGGCAACGTCTGGGGCGCCCTTCTCGGCAAAGACCTCCCCCACCCGCGAGGAGGCCTTGCCCTCACGCACCAGGGCTGAGACAAGCGTCCAGGGCCGAGAGCGATCGAAGCCGGTCACGTGTATGGGCTCGAGCTCGAAGCCCGCCTGCGGGACGAGCGTCCCCTCGAGCTTGGCGCTCTGACCAAAGAAGCGCACGTGGTGGCCACGGGAGGAGAGCTCCTCGGCCAGCGCGAGCGCCGGGTTGATGTGACCCGCAGTACCTCCGGCAGCAATTGCCACCTCAAGACTAGTTCCTGCCACGCCTGCCATCCCCTCTTCCGGAGCCACGCCCGCGGAGCCTCTCCGCGGCGCTGGGACCAAGGTCTATCCTTCCGCCATCGTAGCTGCCCTGCCTGCTGTTTCGGCCGCTGGCGCCCCGTGGCCTTGACTGCGGGCGCCCCTGGCCTCCGCCGTCGACCATGCGCAGGCCAGAGCCGGTGTCCCCACGCTGCCGCGAGGAGCGCGGAGTGGGATTGCCAACAAGCGAGATGCCCGGCCCCGGCGCGGGCGCGACCCCTCTCGGCCGCTCGTCGCCATCCGCAAACTGCCAGGACTGTCGGCTGCGGTCGTGCACGGTCTCGGGCAGCGTCGAGTGGTTGGAGACCGAGACGATCATGCCCACGAGCATGAGACAGCTGATGATGGTCGAGCCGCCGTAGGACACAAAGGGGACGGGCTTGCCCGAGAGCGGCATGATGCCGAGGACGCCGCAGACGTTCACCAGGAGCTGGATCACGATGAGCGAGGTGCATCCGGCGGCGATGAGCCTGCCGCACATGTCGGGCGCATAGCGCGCGATGCGGAAGCCCGCCCACGCGAGCACGCCAAACGCGGCAAGCACGCCGAGGGTTCCCACCAGGCCAAGCTCCTCCCCAACCACGGCATAGATGAAGTCGTTGTAGGCCATGGGCAGGTAGGAGTACTTCTGCTTGCTCATGCCCAGCCCCACGCCAAGGACGCCACCGGAGCCAAAGGCGTAGAAGCCCTGGATGAGCTGGTAGCCAGAACCCGTGGGGTCGCTCCAGGGGTTGAGCATGGTCATGATGCGGGCGCGCGAGTAGTCGTCCTTGAGCGAGATTGCGAGCACCCCCACGATGCCGACACCAATCACAAGGAGAATCCAGCGGCGATCCATGCCGGCGAGATAGGCCATCACGATGAGGGTGGCAGCGATGATCATGGTCGAGCCCTTGTCGGGCTGGAGAAGGATGAGCACGAGCGGAATGCCCACGAAGACCGCAAGGTTCTTCACGAACTCCTGGAAGCCCATGGTCTGCTCGTCGTAGTAGCGCTCGGCGAGGTCTGCCGCCACAAGGATGATTGTGATCTTGGCAAACTCGGAAGGCTGGAGCGTAAAGGGCCCAAGGGCAATCCAGCGCGTGGCACCATAGGCGTCACTGCCCGCGATGGGAAGGAAGATGAGCAACAGGAGCCCAATTGTGAGAATCCAGATGATCCGTACAAGCGCCTTTCCCCAGAGGTGGTAGTCCTTTGTCGCTATGAAGATGGCAAGGCCTGCGCCCACCATGGCAAAGATGAGCTGGCGCTTGAGGTAGTAGGCGGGGTCGTTGCCCAGGGCGTCAGAGGTGAGCGACGTGATTGACGAGGCCGAGTACACCATGAGGAAGCCAAAGCAGGTGAGGATCACCACCACGGCAATGAGGACGAGCCGCGGCTTCATGAACCTCTCGGGCACGCCGAGGATGGTCTTCTCGACCGACGAACGACCGGCGCCCCTCCCCTGGCTGCCACGCCTGGCGGAGGAGCGGCGACGCGGTGCGGCGGAGCTCCGGTATGTGGACGCCTGGGCCACTAGCGCAGCCTCCCTGCGGCAACGCGCTCGGCCGCCAGGCGCTTGAAGAGCTCGCCGCGCTCCTCCATGTTGTGAAACTCGTCGAAGGACGAGCATGCGGGCGAGAGCAGCACCACGTCGCCGGCCTGGGCACGCCCGCAGGCTGCCGAGAAGGCCTCGCGCATGTGCGGCTCGCGCACAACCTCAAGCGTAGTGCCCGAGGCAGCAACCTCGTCCTCGAGGGCGCGGGCAATCCGCTCGCCGGCAGCGCCGTAGCACACGGCGACGCGGCAGCGCGCCGCGACCGCGCGGGAAAGCGACGCGAGATTGGTGCCCTTGTCGTGGCCGCCCAGCAGCAGCACGACGCTTCCCGGCCTGAAAGCGGTGAGGGCCTTCTCGACGGAATCGGTGTTGGTTGCCTTGGAGTCGTTCACAAAGCGCACGCCCGAGACCTCGCCGCACGGCTCGATGCGGTGCTCGAGCGGAGAGAAGGCGAGAAGCCCGCGGCACACGTCCTCGTCGGCGACGCCCAGCTCGAGGGCAACTGCCGAGGCGACAAGGGCGTTCTCCTCGTTGTGCTCGCCCTTGATGAGAAGGTCGTTGGCAGGGACAAGCTCGTGCTCCGTGCCGTCGAGGCGCACCACGAGGCGCCCCCCGCGCACGAAGGCGGCACACGGCGTACCGGGATCTTCGCGCACGTCTACGCGACACACGCGCAGGCCGCGCGCGTCGAGACGGCCTATGACGGCACGGCACCAGTCGTCGCCGTCAAAGACTACGGCGAGGTCCCCTGCCTCGAGGTTTGCGAAGATCTTCTCCTTGGCGGCGGCGTACGCCTCCATGCTGCCGTGCCACTCGACGTGGTCCGGGGTCACATTCATGAGGCAGGCTACGCGCGGGTGCAAGAAGCGCGTGGTCGCCAGCTGGAAGCTCGAGAGCTCGGCCACAAACCAGGAGCCGGGCTTGCGGGCGGCAAGGCGGCTCGTGATGAGGGTGCCTATGTTGCCCACGGCCTCGGCGGAGCGGCCGCCCTCGCGGAGAAGCGCGGTGGCGAGAGAGGTCGTGGTGGTCTTGCCGTTGGTGCCGGTGATGCCCACCCAGTTCTCCGG
>CAJMLD010000172.1 GCA_905214175.1 uncultured bacterium | reverse complement strand
GTTGGTCGGCTTGACCGGACCCGCTGAAAGCGCCTGGATTGCCCCAACCACAATCTGCGTCTGAGTAGCCAGCACCAGAGCGAGCACGACAAGAGCAACGCATATTCCGCCGACCACCCCTGCGAGCAGCCGTAGACGCCTCTTTGTCTTCTCTTTCATCTCGGCCCCCTGAAGAACGCCCTTGATTCATTGCCGTTGATACAATCGTATCGTCCGTTCAACAATCGGTTCGATGCCACACGCGCGAACGATACGCATCGGCGGCTTTCGTATCAGGAGGTCTGTCGTGTCTGCATATGCCACAGACATGCTGGGGCCAGCCCTGCTCTCGCTCATGGCCGAGAAGGACATTCGAAGGGTGACCATCGACGAGCTTGCCATAAGGGCGGGCGTGGGCCGGGCCACGTACTTTCGCAACTTCTCGTCTAAGGAGGAGCTGCTGACTGCCTACCTCGTTCGCCGGTGGCGTGCTTACGAGGAAGAGCACCGCCTGAAGGAGCTCGCGTTCTCGAATCCCGAGCGTGCCCTGCGCTACTTCGAGTTCTGCCTGTCATTGCGCGCGGAAAACGACCTCATGATCGAGCAGGGATGCGCGGGTGCCATCCTGGCCGCGTTCGAAACGATCGTAATCGACGCCGACCTGGGACGCGAAGGGAGCTACGAGGCCGCTTTTCTCGCCTACGGTCTCTACGGTTTGTTCGTCACATGGGCGCACGGGGGCTGGAAAGAGACCCCGCAGGAACTGGCAGCCTTGGTATCGGGCCGCATGTTGGGTGGGATTGTCGGCTAAAACGAGCGCAGTCAGTCTGGACGAGTTCGCAGACTCGGACTTCTAGGCTTGCTCCTGCTGCGCGATGCGCTCCCTCGTAGCGTCGGCCAGATCGGCCAAGGTGGTGGAGGCAAGGCGGTCAAGCATGGCCTGCTCCGCAGCGTCAAGCTCCATACCGAGTACGGCGTGCACGTTGCGGCCGATCGGACACTCGGGGCTAGGATGCTCGTGCATGCGAAAGACAGTCACATCGTCCTCCACTGCGTTGAGAATGTCCAGAAGCGTTATCTCTGCCGGGTCCTTTGTGAGCCGAGCCCCTCCAACGCCCGGCTCCACGGCGACGAGTCCGGCAGCCTTGAGCTGACCGAGAACGTTACGCACGACGACGGGATTCACGCCGATACTTCCAGCTAGGACGTTGGACGTGAACTTGCGCCGGTCCCCAAGGACGTCGAGGCAGAGCAGTATATGGACAGCTATGGGCAGCCTGGTCGAGAACTTCATGGATCCTCTTTCTTTCTGCAAACAGCGTACCACGTCATAGTTGTAATGTCACATATTACAACTATGGAGAAGATGTGGCCTCGTTTGTTGTAGGCGTTGACATTACAACTATCACATGGCAAAGTACGTGTTGTAAGTGAGTCATTTACAACAAACCGAAAGGACGTAGCAGACATGAAGATCGCAGTGGTGGCGGCAAACGGCAAGGCCGGCAAGCTCATCGTGAAGGAGGCCGTGGAGCGCGGACACGACGTGACCGCTTTCGTGCGCGGCGAGAACCAGACCGCGGCCGAGAAGGCCGTCCAGAAGGACATCATGGACCTCACCTCCGAGGACCTGGCCAGCTTCGATGTCGTGATTGACGCCTTCGGCGCCTGGACGCCTGAGACGCTCGGCGGGCACGTGGCCACGAGCCAGCACCTGAGCGACGCGCTCTCCGGAACCGACGTGCGCCTTCTGATCGTGGGCGGCGCGGGCTCCCTGTTCGTCAACCCCGAGCACACCCAGCGCGTCATGGACGGCCCCGACTTCCCCGAGGCGTTCGTTCCCCTTGCCACCGCTCAGGGCGAGGAGCTCGAGAAACTGCGCAGCCGCAACGACGTCGCATGGACCTTCGTGTCCCCGGCAGCGGACTTCCAGGCCGACGGCGAGCGCACCGGCGCCTACATCCTGGGCGGCGAGGAGCTCACGCTCAACGAGGCTGGCGAGTCCGTCATCAGCTACGCTGACTACGCCATCGCCATGGTCGACGAGGTCGAGTCCGGCGACCACGTCCGCCAGCGCATCAGCGTCGTGAGCAAGTAGCGGCTAGCTAATCTCGCCGCTTCGGTACACGGGGGAAGGCGCCGGGCACGGTTTGCAAGAGACGAACCGTGCCCGCAGCCCCGCAAAGCATTGCATTTTTGCACACATCAGATTCAATTGTTGCGTCGTATGAATCGAGCAGTGAACTCTCTCGCATCGACGCTTGCCCTGCTGCTTAGCACGAGCGTGCTGAGAACCACGCTCGTACTGAATCGCGGCATCGGCCAAAGGCGAACAAAACTTATTCGTCGGCGACTTGCAGTCTCATCCCATTCTCGCCTCGCCTTGTCTCCCATCCAATCTGCGTGACCGCCTCCGATAGCTGCTCATCATGCGTGACCAGCAGGAACGCGCCAGGAAAACCAATCAGCATGCCCTGAAGCGCTTCGATGGAGCCCATATCGAGATGATTCGTCGGTTCATCGAGCACGAGGAGGCTGGGATTCGTAACAAGCTGCTGAGCGAGCATGAGTTTGCGGAGCTCTCCAGGACTCAAATCGTCTCCATCGAGCAGTTTATCGGGGTCGGAATTCAACCGTGCCACAATCGAGAGGACGCGACCCTTCGTCTCTTGGTCCTGACCTCGTAGTCGTCTCAGGGCCCGCCCGCGTTCTTCCGATCCGACGTTCTGGGGAACGTACGCCACTTTGACGGTATCGGGGACAGATTCAATGACGCTTCGTACCACCAGGCTCTTTCCCGTTCCGTTCGCGCCAGTCAACACCACGTGATCCGTTGGCAAGATCCAGAGCTCTGGCACGTCTATCGAGAAATCACCAGCGGACAGTCGCGTCGCCTCTAGGTGCACCACGCAGCTCGAACGCGCGGCAATGCCGAACGCGCCGATAGTATGGTCGTATCGCTTCGAGACGACTCTCTTTGAGAGCTCTCCCTCGGCCTTTGCCAGCCGTTCACTCATATTGGACGAGAGCTTGCCAGCCACGCCGTCCTTTCCTGAGACTATGGCGCGTCCGATCCTCTCCCGTGCGTCACTGTCGTGCTTGTCCAGGTTGCGCTTGCTGCGCTTGCCCTTCTGACGCGCCGCCTCCTCGCTTCTGCGCTGGGCTTCCGCCTTCAAGCGCTTCGCTTCGCGGGCGGCCTTCTCGCGGTCCCTGATTGCAGCAGAGCGCTCGATGGCCGCTTGGCCACTCGCCTTCGAGTACCCTCCAGGTCGCATGGTCCAACGCGCCCCCTCGCACATCAGGCTCTGGCTCACAAGGCTATCCAGCAGAGCCCTGTCATGCGAGATGAGAATTCCGATGCCGCTGAAGGAAGCGAGGGCTTCCCTCACGATGTTGCGTGTCACGACGTCGAGGTCGTTTGTCGGCTCGTCCATGATGAGGACTTCCGGTCGCGCATAGAGCGCGCATGCGATCTGGAGTCGCTTCTGCTGACCGCCAGATAGAGTGCCATAGCGCCAGAACCAGTCGTCTTTGACGCGAAGCAAAGCCCTTGCTCGTTGCGCTTCCTTGCCCCAGTCCGATGCGAGGTCGAAGAGATTGTCCGGTTCCTGGGTCGAGTCCTGCTGGCAGTACGCCGAGAACAGCTTCGGGCTCACCGTTCCGGAATCTGGCGCGATGGAGTGCGCGGCGATACGGGCAAGCGTGCTCTTCCCGCATCCGTTATCGCCGATGATGCCCGTCCATCCCGACGGGAACGTGACGCTGACGTCATCGATGGCGGCCGATACCGTACCAGGGTAGGTATAGCTAATGTGATTGAGATTCAGTTGCATGGCGAGCTCCTTCGAGGGGAGATCGCGCAGAGGGCCAGGCACGCGATGCATGAACTTGAAACAAGAAGACACTGAAGCGATGCGGCACCCTGAAGCGCGACCCGATTAGCAGAATGGTCGTATGGGGCGCCCGAAATGGGCATCGCTAGTTCTTCATCTAACCTGACCTAACTCGAAGCGGCGCTTGCCAAA
>CAJMLD010000171.1 GCA_905214175.1 uncultured bacterium | reverse complement strand
GGCGATATTCTCCGAAATGTTGACTGGGTAGGGCGGCGGCTTGCCGTAGCACACCGCCGCCCGACGCTTAACGCAAACTAGCGCTCGGCGGCCTTGCGGCCGGCGTCGAACGCCTGGAGGTTTGCCTCCACGGTCTTGGGCGGCACACGGCGGCTAATGGCGTCGCGCCACTCGTCCACGGCAAACGGGAGCGCCGTCGAAAGCGCGCCCACCAGCACCACGTTGGTCGAGCGGGGGCTCCCCACGCCGCGCGCAATCTCGCCGGCGTCAATGCGTACTGCGCCAATCTCGTCCAGACGTGCGCCCACCCTGCGGGGCATCTGGGCGTTGCCAATGTTCACGGGCACGGGGACGATGGTCTCGTCGTTCACAAAGAGACGGCCACCCTCCTTCAGGAACTGCTGGTTGCGCAGGGCCTCGATGGCCTCGAACGCCACAAGGACGTCGGCCGTGCCCGGGTCGCATACCATGGAGTCCACGTGCTCGCCCATGCGAATGATGGTCGAGACGGACCCGCCTCGCTGGCTCATGCCGTGGATCTCGGAGACCTTCACGTCGAGGCCCGCCTCAGAGGCGGTCATGGCGAGGATGTTGCCGGCAAGAATCGTTCCTTGTCCGCCCACGCCCACGAGAAGGACGGTCATGGTGTGGTCAAGCTGCACGCGCTCGCCCATGTGGACGGTCGAGCTTGCCGCTGATGCTGTTGCGTGTGGCATATGTCTACCTCCCTTGCCTGGGCCGGGCTACTCGGACTGGATGCACCCAAAGGGGCACACCTGCTCGCACTGGCCGCAGCCCACGCACTGCGTGGGGTCGATGATGGCGTAGTTGGTCTCGTCCTTGCCCAGCGCAGGGCAGCCAATCTGGACGCAGGTGCCGCAGCGGCGGCAGTCGCGGATGACGGGCGCGGGCTTGTGCGTGCGGTCAACCAGGCGGCACGGCGAGCGGAAGATGACCACCGAGAGCAGGTCCTCGTGCGAGACGGCCTGCTTGAGCGCCGCGCGCACAGCCTTGAGGTCCTGCGCGTCGGCCTCGATGAGCTCGTCGACGCCAATGGCGCGGCAGAGCGCAGGCAGGTCGAGCGGACGCCCAGCCGGACGGTCGAGGACCGAGGGCTTCTCGTCCGCGTCCACCAGCGGGCTAATGCGCGCGCCCTGCTCGGAGAGGGTAAGGCCGTTCACGGGGTTGCCCTGCGTGCCGGTCATTGCCGTTGTGCGGTTGTCCAAGATGAGCAGCGTCCCCTTGCCCCCGTTGTAGGCGGTGCCGAGAAGCGACGTGATGCCGGAGTGTGCGAAGGTCGAGTCGCCAATGACGCCAATCACGGGCCGCTTGGTGCGCCCGGGAACACCCGCGAGCTCCATGCCGTGGCTCATGCTCAGAGAGGCGCCCATGTCAATCACCGAGTCGACGGCGCGGAAGGGCGCGACGGCACCCAGCGTGTAGCAGCCGATGTCGCCGGTCACGATGGCCTTCATGCGGCGCAGCTCGTTGAAGACCAGGCGGTGCGGGCAGCCGGCGCAGAACGCGGGCGGGCGAGGAGGAAGGTCCTTCGCGGCCTCGAGGTGCGCGGGCGTGGCCACGCCAAAGCTCCGCTGGATGTCGGCAGGGAAGATCTCGCCGGAGCGGGGGAGCGGCGCCGCGGGCGGCTCGGAGAGCTTGACGCCCAGCGCGGCCACATGGTCGCGGAAGTAGCGGCAGGACTCCTCCACCACGTAGACCTTCTCAACCGAAGCCGCAAAGCTCGCGAGGAGCTTGGGCGGCAGCGGCCAGGTAAGGCCAAGCTTGAGCGTGGAGGCCTCGGGCAGTGCCTCGCGCACGTGGTTATAAAGGGCGCCGGCGACAATGATGCCAACCTTGGTGTCGCGCATCTCGACGCGGTTGAGGTCGCTCGTCTCGGCAAACTCCACCAGGGCATCCTCGCGCTCGTTGGTGACGCGGGTGCGCGCCACGGCATAGGCGGGCATCATGACGTACTTGCTGGGCTGGCTCTGGTAGTCGCGCGGGGCGGCGGCCTCAAGGTTGCGCTCGTGGCCGCACTCGACCATGGTCCTGGTGTGGGCTATGCGCATGGTCTCGTGGAGAATGACCGGCGTGTCGAAGCGCTCGGAGATGTCGAAGGCCGCGCGCGCAAAGTCGTAGGCCTCCTGGGAGTCGGACGGGTCAAGGCACGGCACGCGGGCAAACGCCGCGTAGTTCCTCGTGTCCTGCTCGTTCTGGGAGCTGTACATGGAGGGGTCGTCGGCGACGAGAAGAACCAAGCCGGCATTGATGCCCGTGTTGGTGACGCTCATGAAGGGGTCGGCCGCCACGTTGAGGCCCACGTGCTTCATGGTGACCAGCGTGCGCACGCCGCCCATGGCGGAGCCAATGCCCACTTCGAGGGCAACCTTCTCGTTGGGCGACCACTCGCAGTAGACGTCACCGTGCTGCACGAGGTTCTCGAGGGTCTCGGTGGAGGGGGTGCCGGGGTATCCCGCTCCCACGTCCACGCCGGCCGACCACGCCCCCTCGGCGATGGCCTCGTTGCCCGACAGTAGCTGCTTTCCCATGCGCTCTCCTCTCCCGGCGGACTGCCCGCCTTGGTTCCTCTCCAAACGGCCAGCTAGGCCTTGTTCTCCTGGTCAACCAGGTGCGTCGCCCCGTACCTCTCGCGCAGGAGCGGCTTTTCGATCTTGCCGGTGGGGTTTCTCGGCACGTCGGCAAAGATCACCTTGCGCGGCCGCTTGTAGCGGGGGAGCGCCAGGCAGAACTCGTTGATGTCGTCCTCGGTGGTGTCCTCGCATCCGGGCTTGAGCTCGATGATCGCCGCGGGTATCTCGCCCAGGCGCTCGTCGGGCAGGCCAATGACGGCCACGTCCTGGATGGCGGGGTTGGAGGCGAGAAAGTCCTCGATCTGCACGGGGTAGAGGTTCTCGCCACCCATCACGATGACGTCCTTCTTGCGGTCGACCAGCCAGTAGAAGCCGTCCTCGTCCTGGCGCGCCATGTCGCCGGTGTGGAGCCAGCCGTCGATGAGGGTCTCGGCTGTGGCCGCGGGATCTTTGTAGTAGCACTCCATGAGGCCCGGGCCCTTGACGCAGAGCTCGCCCACGTCGCCGCGCACGACCTCCTCGCCCTTCTCGTCCACGATCTTGCATTCCCACTGGTAGCCGGGCACGCCGATGGCACCCACGTGGTCAACGTTCTCCACGCCCAGGTGGACGCAGCCCGGCCCGCAGGATTCCGAGAGGCCGTAGTTGGTGTCGTACTGCTGGTTGGGGAAGACCTTGAGCCAGCGGCGCACCAGGCTCTTGGGCACGGGCTGGGCGCCAATGTGCATGAGGCGCCACTGGTCGAGGTGGTAGTCGGTGAGGGTGACCGTGCCCTGTTCGATGGCGAGAAGGATGTCCTGCGCCCAGGGGACGAGCAGCCACACGATGGTGCAGCGCTCGTTGGAGACGGTCTCGAGGATGGTCTTGGGGCTCACGCCGCGCAGCAGCACGCCGCGCCCGCCCACGGCAAGCGACCCCATCCAGTGCATGATGGCGCCCGTGTGGTAGAGGGGCGGGATGCAGAGAAACACGTCGTCGTGCGTCTGGCCATGGTGCTTCTGCTCCATGATGGCCGCCTGGGTGAGGCTCCGGTGGTGGTGGAGTATCGCCTTGGGAAAGCCCGTGGTGCCCGAGCTAAAGTAAACCGCTGCGTCCTCGTCCTCCGAGAGCGGAATCATGGGGTCCGCCGAGGAGCACAGCCCCACGAGCTCCTGGTAGGGCTCGGCCCAGGTGGGGCAGTCGTCGCCCACGTAGAAGAGCAGGCGGCCCTTCTGGATCTGGGGCACGATCTCCTCGACGCGGCCGGTGAACTCGGGGCCAAAGACCAGGATGTCGGCGTCGGACTTCTCGACGCAGTAGTGAATCTCGTCGGCGGAGTAGCGGAAGTTGAGGGGCACCACGGTGGCGCCGCTCTTGAGCACACCAAAGTAGATGGGGAGCCACTCGATGCAGTTGTAGAGAAGGACGGCGACCTT
>CAJMLD010000170.1 GCA_905214175.1 uncultured bacterium | reverse complement strand
AACGTGTCAACAGAAGGAGTGAGCATGGCCTTTACCAAGAAGACCGTTCGCGACATCGACGTCGAGGGCAAGCGCGTCCTCGAGCGCGTCGACTTCAACGTGCCCCTGAAGGATGGCGTTGTCACTGATGACACGCGCATCAAGGCCGCCATCCCCACCATCAAGTACCTCAAGGAGCACGGTGCAGGCATCGTGCTCATGAGCCACCTCGGTCGCCCCAAGGGCGACGGCCCCGAGCCCGAGCTCTCGCTCAAGCCCGCCGCCGAGAAGCTCGCCGAGCTCACCGGCTATGACGTGAAGTTCGTCGACGACACCTACGGCGAGAAGGCCGCAGCTGCCGTTGCCGAGGTCAAGCCTGGCGACATCCTGGTACTCGAGAACGTCCGCTTCGACAAGCGCGAGAAGAAGAACGACCCCGAGATCGCCAAGAAGCTCGCCTCCTACGGTGACATCTTCGTGCTCGACGCCTTTGGCACCGCGCACCGTGCGCAGGGCTCCGTCGTTGGCCCCGCCGCCTACATTCCCGCCGTCGCTGGCTTCCTGCTCGAGAAGGAGGTCGACACCCTTACGTCGATCTTCGCCGAGCCCGAGCGTCCGTTTGTCGCCATCGTGGGTGGCTCCAAGGTTTCCTCCAAGATCACCGTGCTCGATCGCCTGATCGACTCCGCCGACACCCTCATTGTTGGTGGCGGCATGGCCTACACCTTCTTCCTGGCCCAGGGCTACACCGTGGGCACCTCGCTGCAGGAGCCTGACTACGTCGACGAGGCTAAGAAGCTCCTCCAGAAGGCCGAGGACAAGGGTGTCAAGTTGCTCCTGCCGGTCGACAACGTGGTCACCGACGACTTCGACAACCCCACCGTCAAGGAGGTCGTCGACTCTAACAAGATCCCCGACGACCGCATGGGTATGGACATTGGCACCAAGACCCGCGAGCTTTACGCCGAGGCCATCAAGGGCGCCAAGACCGTCTTCTGGAACGGCCCCATGGGCGTCTTCGAGAAGGACGAGTTCGCTGACGGCACCAAGGCCGTTGCCGAGGCCGTGGCAGAGGTCAAGGCTAACGGTGGCACCTCCATCATCGGCGGTGGCGACTCCGTGGCCGCAATCAACAAGTTTGGCCTGGCTCCCAAGATGAGCTGGATCTCCACGGGCGGCGGCGCCTCGATGGAGCTCGTTGAGGGCAAGGCTCTTCCTGGAGTGGAGGCGCTTCTCGATGCGTAACAGGATGATCGCTGGCAACTGGAAGATGAACAAGACCTACGACGAGGGCGTTGTTCTCGCGCAGGGTCTGGTCGATGAGCTCAAGGACGGCACCGGCTCGGTGGACGTTGTTGTCTGCCCGCCTGCCATTGACGTTAAGGGCGTCGCAGAGGTCATCCAGCAGGCCAATGCCCCCATCGCCGTGGGCGTCCAGAACGTCTACTGGGAGGAGAAGGGCGCCTACACGGGAGAGACCGCTCCTGACATGATCACCGCCGTTGGTGCCACCTACTGCATCATCGGTCACTCCGAGCGTCGTGGCTACTTTGGCGAGAGGGACGAGGATATCAACAAAAAGGCCAAGGCCCTCATGGCCCACGGCATTGTCCCCATCTCTTGCTGCGGCGAGTCCCTCGAGGTCCGCGAGGCCGGCAAGCACGTCGAGTTCGTGGTCGAGCAGATCAAGAAGGACACCGAGGGCCTCACGATCGATGACCCCTCCAAGTACGTGGTTGCCTACGAGCCCATCTGGGCCATCGGCACCGGCAAGACCGCCACGGCTGACGACGCCGAGGAGGTCTGCGGCGCCATCCGCAAGACCCTGGCCGAGATCTTTGGCCAGGAGACGGCCGACGGCATCCGCATCCTCTATGGCGGCTCCGCCAAGCCCGAGAACGTGGGCGGCTTCCTTGAGAAGGAGGACGTCGTAGGCGCGCTCGTCGGCGGCGCCTCGCTCAAGGCCGACAGCTTCGCGGCCATGGTCCGCAGCGCCATGGCGTAGTGAGACAAAGGGACAGTCCCTTTGTCTCATCCGGCCCCGGTGCGCCTGTCGCGCCGGGGCCTTTTCTAGATGGGATGGTTCTTCTAGCCCGAAAGGTGGCGGAAGTTGTTTCTCGAAAAGTCGACATGGCCTGCAGTCGAGGCATACTTTGCAAACAATGACCTGGTAGTCCTTGGGTTTGGCAGTACAGAGAACCATGGACGGCACAATCCACTGGGCACCGACCGGATGGCTCCCCAGAGAATACTGGACCTCATGAATGAGCGCAGGCCCAAGGTGCTCTATGGTCCAACGCTTCGCCTCGGCTCGGCCGATCACTTCATTGACTACCCCGGAACGCTCTCGCTTGGGGATGACCTCCTCCATCAGGTGACCGCACGAATCTGCGGGCAGCTCTACCACTACGGCGCTCGGCACTTCTTCTTTGTCAACGGTCATGGGGGAAACACCCGAGCCCTCACCACGACCGGCTATGACCTCAACGACCGTGGCTGCCAGGTGGCGCTTCTCAACTGGTGGAAGCTGGCGGGCGAGCTTAACCCTTCGTGGGGTGGAGGCCACGGCGGTGCTCAGGAGACCTCAGCCAATCTCTGGATAGACCCAAGCTCCGTGGACACTTCCGCATTGGGCCCCATGGACCTTGTGGATGACGGCGGTAGCGATATCAAGACCCAAGGTTTTGACGTCGTCGAGTTCGAGGGCGTCCACCCATCGCTTATCCGTCGTGCTCGCAGGTATGCTACGAACGGATGGATTGGGAAGGACGATCCCAAGCAGGCGTCTGCGGAGTGGGGAGAGCAGATGCTCACCTCCTTTGCGGACTGGGCAGTGAAGTTCCTTGACGCCTTTGCCCGGTCTCCGCTGCCGGGGCAGATTGAGCGCTAGGCGAGAAGGTCGAGCCCTCTCTCCTCTATGACTGTGTGGAGGTCGTCCCTGCGGCAATCGCGCCTCCGGCGTCGGCTTGACGCCGGAGCGTGAGTTATAGCGCCGCTCGTCTCTGCGGTCTTATCGAAAAACTGGGCCCACCGGTTACTACCGATGGGCCCAGTGCCATTGCACTCCGAGAAGCGCAGCTGCTGTACAAGCGCAGCTACTGCGCGGGCGTTGCGTCCCTTAGCTCGGGCAGGCGTGCGGCATCGACCTTGATGCCAGTGAACTTGTTCGAGGTCACCTTGTTCAGGGTCTTGTGGAGCATGGGGATGATGGGCATGTCCTCGGCAGCAATGGCGTCCGCCTCGTGCATGAGCTCGACGCGCTTGTCCTCGTCCACGGTCTTTCTCGCCTCGTCCAGCTTGGCGTCGAACTCGGCGCTGGAGTAGTGGGAGACGTTGTCGCCCACGCCGGTGTACATGAGCGGCTGCAGGAAGTTGTCCATGGTGGGATAGTCTGCGGTCCAGCCACGAGATCCAAGCTGGAAGGTGCCGGCAACGTAGTCGTCGAGCATCGACGCGTATTCCTTCTGGTCGATGGTTACGTTGATGCCCACGGCCTTCCAGTCGCCCTGCAGGACCTCGAACTCGTTTGTCTTGTTGGACGAGGAAACCATGATGGTGAGGTCGATGCCGCGCATACCGTCTGAGCCGGCGGGATAGCCTGCCTCGTCGAGGAGCTGACCAGCCTTGTCAACGTCATAGGCGCAGTACTGCCACGTGGTCTCGTCGTTGCCCTTGATTCCCGGCGGGACAATGTCGCCTGCGGGCTGCGCAAATCCCTCGTAGAGGGTGTCGCAGAGGTTCTGGCGGTTGATGGCAAGAGACATTGCCTGGCGTACCCTCTTGTCGGAGAGGATGGGGTCGTTCACGTTGTACGCAAGGTACTCCGTGTACAGAACCTCGCCAACCATCGTCTGCTTGTTGGGGGTGCCGGTGTAGCCGTCATCCGACTGCCCGTACTTCTCGACCGTCTCCTTGACGCGCCCCGCGGGAACGTCGCAAAGGTCGAGGTTGCCAGCCTCAAACTCGCGAAATGCCGTGTCGGTGTCCTTGTAGATGTTGAAGTGTACGGCGTCGACCTTGACGGAGTTGACACCGGCATAGTCCTCGTAGCGCTTCATGTTGATGTACTGGCCATCGTTCCAGGTGCCATCCATCTTGAAAGGGCCGTTGCCAACCGGCGCCTTGGAGTAGGTGTCGTAGTT
>CAJMLD010000169.1 GCA_905214175.1 uncultured bacterium | reverse complement strand
TCGGTCCGCCAGGCGCCTCAGGTCAAGTGCGAGGTTGTACTCGCGGGGAAGTACGATTCTATGCCGGCGGGGCGACGTTGCCCCGCCGGTATTTTTTCTGTGGCGTCGGGCAGGAGGGGGCGTCGCCGGGGAGCCCAACGCCGAGAAAAGCCAACGCAGCCGCCCGGGCCGCCAGCCCCACGCTCCTAACGTGGAGATTAAAGAATCGTTACTCAAACGCGATGGGACCAGCAGCCCAGTGCCACAAGCCCTCGTGTACAATGACCTGTGCGCATGGCCCACCGTGCCGCGCGCGGTCATCAAAGGTCAAAGAGAAAGGCTTCCATGAAACCCCGACCTCACAGTCGATGACCCCTCCGGCGTGCTATTGGCAGCCCGCCGCATGGGGTGCCGTACCACCACATATGCCGAGTGCGTAGCCTTACCCGGGTGCACGCCGGCAGAGAAGGAGCACGCATGATCTACCTCTCCCAACTCCGTGGAAACCCGTTTCTCGACCTCAACGGCGAGAAGATAGGCACCGTTTCTGACCTGTGCATCGCCACCGGCGAAGTCTTCCCCCGCGTGACCAGCCTCGCATTCATGGGTCCCGGCCACACGCCGTTCATGATCAGCTGGCGCAAGTACGTTGACACCTACGACGAGCACGAGGTCCACCTCAAGGTCGTCGCCACCGACATCCGCTTCTCCTACCTGCAGCCAAACGAGGTCCTTCTCGCACGCGACATCCTCAACAAGCAAATTGTTGATACTCGTGGCATGCGCGTGGTGCGCGTAAACGACCTCAAGCTCTCGGACACCAACTCTTCTCAGCTGCGTCTTCTTGGCGCCGAGGTAGGCATCCGCGGCATCCTGCGCTCGCTCTCCCCCGGCATCGAGCGTCTGGCGCTGCGCATCGCACACACCTTTGGCAAGCAGCTTCCCGAGAAAATCATCGCCTGGAGCTACATGGACCTCGTGGAGCGCGACCTCTCCGACGTCAAGCTCTCGGTCTCGCACAAGACCCTCGACGACATGCACCCCGCCGACATTGCCGACATCATCGAGCGCCTGGACCCGCGCCTGCGCGGGCAGGTTTTTGCCCAGCTCGACGACGAGCAGCGAGCGGGAGCCATGGCCGAGCTGGACGACGACGCCATGGCCGCGCAGATTATGGGCAGCATGGACGAGGCCGACGCGTCGCGAATCCTCTCGGAAATGGACCCGGACGACGCAGCCGAGCTTGTCTCGGAGCTTGATTATGACAAGGCCGAGAAGCTCCTCAAGCTCATGGGCGTCAACGAGCAGAAAGCCATTCGTCAGCTGCTAGGCTACCGCGAGGACACGGCTGGCCGCATCATGACCTCTGAGGTGGTCTCGCTTCCGGAGGACAAGACCGTGGCCGACGCCGTCGAGCGTCTGCGCGGGCTGGACGAGGACTTCGAGAGCGTGCGCTACGTTTATCTCACCGACGAAGACGAGAAGCTCTCCGGCGTGGTCACGCTGGGACGACTCATTGTGTCCGACCCGGACACCCGGCTCGATGACATTGCCACCAAGGAACTCAAGACCGCCAGCCCCGAGGACGACCAGGAGGACGTGGCACAGGACATTGCCAAGTACAACCTGCTGGCCATGCCCGTTGTCTCGGACGAGGGCAAGCTGCTGGGCATTGTCACCGTAGACGACGCCCTGGACGTCTTGGAGGAGGAGCACGCCGAGGACCTGCAGATTGCCGGCGGCGCCAGCTCAGATGCGGACGGCACCGAGCACGCCCACGACCTGGTGTGGCTGCTGCGCCGCAACGCCTGGTTCTTCTTCTGGATCATTGCCACGGCGGTTATCTCGCTTGCTTTCAAGTCTGATACCAGCACCTTTACGGCAGCGCTTCTCGCCTGTGCGGCCATGCCGCTCGCCCTTGTGGTTGCCGACGACTCCGTGAGCTACGTCACCAACTTCTTCCTCGAGAACGACCCAGACGACGAGGACTCGCCCTCCACGCTTGGCTTCACGCTTCGCAGCATTGGCACCGGCCTGGTCTTTGCCTTTATCTGCACGCTGCTGGTGCTCGCGTTTGTGAGCCTGGCGCTGCCCGGCGCCTCCGACGCCGCGCTGGCGCACGCGCTTCGCCTGGGCTTCACCGCTGCGGCCGTATCAGTGCTGGTCTCGTTCGCTCTTACGCCCATCTACCTGGTTATTCTCCGCAAGCGTGACGAGAAGAACCAGGAGACCTCGGGCTTTGCGCTCGCCATTATCTCAATGATCGTCGCCGCCGTGGTGTTTGCCATCGCCATCGCCGTGACCGGCACGACCGGAATCGTCCTGGGGTAGCCCATGGCAGAGGCGAAGGACAGCACGAAGAAGACAACCAAGAAGGCCGGGCGTCTCGCGATTCTCGCCGCCATGGGGCCGGGGCTTCTTACCGCCATGGCCGGCAACGACGCTGGCGGCATTGCCACGTACTCCTCGACGGGCGCAACGTACGGCTACGGCATGCTCTGGACCGTGCCGCTCATGTGCGTCCTGCTCATCGTGGCGCAGGAGACCGCCGCGCGCATGGGGTGCGCCACAGGCAAGGGCTTTGCGGCGCTCATCCGCGAGCAGTTTGGCGTGCGTGTCTCGGCGATCGCCATGCTCGCGCTTATCATCTCCAACTTCACGGTGACGCTCTCAGAGTTTGCGGGCATTGCCTCGGGCATGGAGCTCTTTGGCATTCCATTGCAGGTGAGCGTGCCCATCGCAGGCATCGCCACATGGCTTCTCACGCAGAGCGGCTCATACCACCGCGTCGAGAAGATCCTTCTCGCGCTCTCCTGCGTGTTTCTCACCTACATCGTGAGCGGCATCATCTCCAACCCCGACTGGGGGCTTGCACTTAAGGACACCGTGATTCCGCAGTTCTCGACCGACCCTGGCTACGTGTCGCTGCTGGTGGCCAATATTGGTACCACCATCTCGCCGTACATGCTCTTCATGGTGAGCTCAAACGTAGTTGAGAAGAACCTCAAGGGCTCCGACATCCCCGGCCAGCGCGCCGACAACGTCTCGGGCGTGGTGGCTGCCGAGATCACCACCTGGTTCATTGTCCTCACGACCGGCACCGTGCTCTATCCGGCGGGTGTGACCGTGAACAGCGCAGCCGACGCCGCGCAGGCGCTCGTGCCGCTTGCGGGGCAGTATGCCTCTGCGCTCTTTGCCGCCGGCCTTGCTGGGGCATCGTTCCTGGCGGCATGCGTATTGCCCGGCATCACGGCAAGCGCCGTTTGCGAGGCATTTGGCTGGGAGCACGGCGTGGACCGCAGCTGGAACGAGGCGCCGGCATACCGCGTCATCATCACCGGCATCACGATCCTCTCCGCTGCGATTGTGCTCATCCCCAACGTAGACCTCTTTGGCGTCATGATGTTGGCGCAGGTCATCAATGGTGTGCTGCTGCCGGTGCTCATGGTGTGCATGGTTCTGATTGCAAGCGACAAGCACGTCATGGGTCAGTACGCAAACGGTCGGGTGTGGACGGGCCTCACGTGGTTCACCATCGTGGTGGTCATCATCCTCACAATCGTGATGTTCGTGCTGCAGGCGCTGGGACTGTAGGGGTCTTTTCAGCCTGTGGCGGCGGGGTGGCGCCGCAGCGGGGGTTTCGTACGCAGTTGCTGCGGAAAGGCGCCTTGTGGCGCCAAAACGGCGCCATAGCTGCGGCTTCGTACGGAGTTGCTGCGGAATTGGCCATTGTGGCGCCAGAACGGCGCCACAGCGAGGGTTTCCGCAGTCGTAGCTGCAATAAATCGCCCTCCGGCGCCAGCCGACGCCGAAGGGCTCAAGATCACACGCGTTGCGCGCTGCAGCTAGCGCTCGCCTGCGTCGTAGGGAACGCCGGCGGCTTTGGGCGGATGGTTCTTGCCCGAGAAGAACACCAGCAGGATCATCGTGAGCACATACGGCAGCATGAGGAAGAGGTCCGAGTAGTTGCTCGACAGCCCCATCGAGAGGCACAGCTGGTAGCCGCCGGAACGGGCCAGACCAAAGACCAGGCACACCACGGCAGTGGTAGGAATGTTCCAGTTGCCAAAGATCATTGCGGCGATGGCCAGGTAGCCAAAGCCCATGTAGATGCTGGGCGAGAAGTTCGCCGAGATGGAGTAGGCATAGCAGATGCCACCAATGCCGCAGAGCGCACCGGAGAT
>CAJMLD010000168.1 GCA_905214175.1 uncultured bacterium | reverse complement strand
CAGGATGAAAGGGCGTGGTTTTTATGAAGATTGAATTTTTAGGGGCAGACCGTGACCTCCACGTCTGCCACCACTGCCTCGGCTACACGCAGCCCGTCTGCCGCCGCGCTCATGATGCCACCGGCGTAGCCGGCACCCTCGCCAACGGGCCAGAGCCCGCGTACGCCATTGCTCTGCAAATCGCTGCCGCGGGTTACGCGTACGGGAGAGCTCGACCTTGTCTCCACCCCCGTGAGCACGGCATCTGGCACATCGAATCCATGGAGCTTGCGCCCCATCTCGGGTATTGCCGCACGTAGGGTCTCAGAGATGTAGGGCGGAAGGCAGCGGGAAACGTCTCCCCAGGCCACGCCCCTTGGGTAGGTGGGCGCGATGCTTCCTGCTGCAGAGGACGGCCTGTTGTGCAGGAAGTCCCCTACCAGCTGTGCCGGTGCCACAAAGCCACCGCCCCCCGCCTCGAATGCCGCCTGCTCGCAGGCGCGCTGCAGCCTGACACCCTCAAGCACGTCGTCACCAGGCAGGTCCTCCGGAAACACGTTGGCAAGAAGGCCGGAATTTGCGTTCTCTCCTGCGCGGTCAGAGTAGCTCATACCATTGGTGACCACGCCGCCCTGCTCGCTTGCGGCAGAGACCACATATCCGCCGGGGCACATGCAGAACGAGAAGGCAGAGCGCCCCGAGGGCAGGTGGACGGCAAGGCTGTAGGGCGCTGCGCCCAGCGCGGGGTTGCCTGCCGAGGGGCCGTAGAGCGCGTGGTCGATATTTGCCTGTAGGTGCTCGATGCGCACGCCCATGGCAAAGGTCTTGCGCTCCATGGGGACACCACGCTCTGCGAGCAGCTCGAAGACGTCGCGGGCGGAGTGCCCGCACGCAAGTACCACCCTCGAGCAGGGCACGCGTTCCTCGGTCACAATCCCCGTCTCTGGATCTTCCGACTGCAGCGTTACCGCACGTATGCGCCCGGAGCCTGTCTCGATGTTCACCAGGCGGCAGCGACACCGCACCGTGCCCCCGGCCTCCTCGATCATGCCGATAATGTGGGTCACCACGCTGGGCAGGACATCGCTTCCAATGTGGGGCTTCGCATCCCAGAGGATGTGCTGCTGCGCGCCTGCCTCGGCAAAGGTTCTAAGCACCAGCCGGTGGAAGGGGCTCTTGGTCCCCGTCTGCAGCTTGCCGTCGGAGAATGTCCCGGCACCGCCCACGCCAAACTGGATGTTGCTCTCGGGGTCAAGCTCGCCCGTCTCGTTGTGGTGACGCACCACCTGCGAACGCCGTGTGGCATCGTCACCGCGCTCGACGAGGAGCGGCTCCAAGCCGGCGCGCGCAAGCGAGAGCGCGCAGAAGAGGCCGGCGCATCCTGCGCCCACAACGACGATGGGACCCTCGTCGTGCGTCGTACGCGCAAGCAGCAACGGAAAGTCCTTGTCGGCAGCCTTCACCAGTCGCACGTTGCCTGCCTCACGCTTGGAGTCAAGTCGGGCGAGAAGGTCCTTCTCTGCCGATGTGCCACCAGGAAGCTCCAATCGCAACGTGAAGATGAGCTGGATGTCGCCCTTCTTGCGCGCGTCGATCGAGCGCTTGCGTCGGGTGACGTGGCCAAGCTCCTCCTGTCGCACGTGCAGGCGCCGAGCGAGCGCCTGACGGATGACGGCCTGCTCGCGGGAGTTGGTGCCGTCCAGTTTCGAGAGCGGCACGCGTATGCCGGATACCTCTATCACGCTAGCTCCTTCCGGCGAGGCGCGCCGCAGACGCTCCCGCTACCATGCCGCTCTTCCACGCCCATGCAAGGTTGAAGCCCCCGCAGGCCCCGTCTACGTTCACGGCCTCGCCGCAGGCAAACGCGCTTGGTGCCGTCTTGCATCCCAGCGTCGAGGCGTCCAGTGCCCCCACGTCGATGCCACCAGCCGTGACCTGGGCTCTCTTCTCGTCTGCCGTGCCCGTGACAATGAGCTCGACCGCCTTGGCGTGGGTTACCACATCCTCGGGCGTGCTGCCGTCACGTGCCAACTGAGCGGCCACGGCTTCGTCGAGAAGCCCAGCTGTGCCTCCGCGCGCTGCAAGCCCGTGTGCCGTGCGCGCGTCTACCTCGGGGAGCAGGTCTAGCAGCAGCTTGTCTGCCGGGCGTGCGTTGCGTGAGAGGTCAAAGCTCACAATACCGGAGATTCCGTACGGCCTAAAGAGCAGCTCGCCCGTCTCTTGTGCCACCGGCGTGCCCGCTCGCACGAGAGTTGCCGCAACGTGCACGCGCCGTCCATCGAGTGCGGGAAAGTCGAGTCCCTCGCACGCAAGCGGGCAGAGCACGGGTCGGGGGCTCACAAGGGGAATGCCGAGGCAACGGGCGAGTGTGCCCGCGCCGCCGCCTGTGGCAATGACGACCGTCCGTGCGCGGAGCTCCTCCTGACTGCCACCCTCGAACGCTGGTGAAAGCTCCAGTCGATACTCGCCTGCGGCCCGCGAGACCCCAGTGACCTCACGTCCGCACGCAAGCGTGACGTCCGTCCTGCGCGCCCGCGCCAGAAGCACCTCGCGCACCGAGGACGCCTCACGCGTCACGGGGTAGAGCCTGCCGTCCTCCTCCTCGGCAATGGCCAGCCCGCACGCCGAGAAGAAACTCAGCACGTCTGAGAGGAAGTCTGCTCCGCAGACGGCGGAGACAAAGCTTGGGTTGCGGTACCTCTCGGCGGAGAGGTCAACGTTAGCGAGGTTGCAGCGTCCGCCGCCCGTGGCGAGGATGCTGCGCCCGCATTCAAGCGCGCGCTCGACGACAACCACGCGGGCCCCGCCCTTGGCTGCCGTGATGGCGGCGGCGAGGCCTGCTGCCCCGCCGCCCACAACGGCCACGTCTATTTGTGCGGGTACGTGGATGGCTCGCGCTTGCGCGACAAGCTCGCGCTCTCGCGCCAGGCGCGATTGCCCGCGGCTTGCGTGCGATGTGTTTCTCGGCCGAGAGGACATGCGCTACTCTGCCGCTCCCGACGAGGCCTTGGCGTCATCGAACTCGCAGGTTGAGACAACGGCCTGCACGGCCTTGGGCAGGAAGTCCTGGGGAAGCTCGTCCTCGAGGGTGCCGTGGTCGCAAGCTGCGGCAAGGGTGGGGTCGATGGGCAGCTCGCCCAGCGCGTCGATGCCGTACTCATCTGCCGTCTGCGCGAGGTGGCTGGGGCCGTACGGCCAGATCTTCTCGCCACAGTGGGGGCAGGTGACATAGGCCATGTTCTCCACAAGGCCAAGCACGGGCACGCTCATCATGGACGCCATGTTGAACGCCTTGCCAACGACCATCTGCACCAGGTCCTGCGGCGAGGAGACAACCACCACGCCCTCGATGGGCAGGGACTGGAACACGGTGAGGGGCACGTCGCCCGTTCCCGGGGGCATGTCGACGAGCAGGTAGTCGAGCTCTCCCCAGGCGCACTCCTCGAAGAACTGCCGCAGGGCACCGGCGATTACCGGCCCGCGCCACACGATGGGGTCGGTCTCGTTCTCCAGAACGAGGTTGGCGCTCATGACCCTAATGCCGCCCTTGGTGGTGGCGGGCACAAGGATGTCGTTCACCGCGGTGGCCCGCTCGCCGGCCAGCCCCAGCATCTTGGGGATGGAGGGGCCGGTGATGTCCGCGTCCAGGATTCCCACGCGCGCGCCGGAGCGTGCCAGCTCAACGGCGAGGCTGCCGCAGACAAACGACTTGCCCACGCCGCCCTTTCCGGAGATGACCCCAATCACGTGGTGAATCTTGGTGTACTCGTTCTGCTTGAAGCCGGCAGGGCCCTGCGTCGCCTTCTGGCGTCCGTGCAGCACCTCGTCCATCTCCTGCCGAATCTTCTCCTCATTGGCGTCTGCCATAGCGTTCCTCTCCGTCTCGCCGCCGAGCGGCGTGTCTGTTGCACGCTCAATTCTACCCAAGGGCGCCGTGGGCGAGAGGGTCGTGACAGCTGCTGCGCCTTCCAACGACGTCCGCTGCTGTCGGCGGTGACGGTCGGCGGCACCTTCCAGCGGCAGAGAATATCGCCATTTCTTAAAACTGATACGTCGCAACTGGGGAAACGCCGCCGCCGTTTAAGAAATGGCGATATTCTCCGCGAGGGGAGCTCGGGAGAGGAGCGTCGGGGCCCAGCGCTCCCGGGTCACCTTGCGCTTGATATCGCTTTTGTTGCCCAACTCTTCGGGGCGTTTC
>CAJMLD010000167.1 GCA_905214175.1 uncultured bacterium | reverse complement strand
TCTCGGCTATCTTTATTGCACGAAATTTTTTGATGTGAAGATAACCACCTGGGGAATATCTCTGTTGATGAGAAAAAACGCGCAATAATTCTGGCCGAGAGGAGACATAGCGCCGATAAGGAACCCCTGGGGAAGCAGGTCAGGGGCGGCGGGTCCTATTGGCTCCCCTGCGGCATTGACTCGGGGCCTCCCACTTCCCCGGTGATTATTGCGCGATATTTCGCGAGAAGACCTAGGTCAACTGGGCTGTTATCTTTTTGGCGAGAAATAACGCGCAATAATCGCAGGCGACCGACCAGGCTGGCTCGCTACGCCCCAGCCGGGCGCGGAGCTCATCACCATTTCTGGAAACCGGTGGCGTCGACCTGCGGAAACGCGAGGCAGACTAGGAAAAGGGGCTTTCCCACAGAAGAGGCAACGCCGTCAGGAGCAGTTCCGCGCCAGCTCGAAGATCCTTCGGTAGAGCGCCAGCTCGTCCGGGGTATCGATGCTCGAACGCAGCTCAACGCTTCCCGCCTGGGATTCCGGGGCGAGAAGGTCTGCCACCGCAAGGCGCCGCCGCGTCTCGCGCGCCGTGCCTGCTCCGCCGTCGAAGAGTTGCACGTCGCCCATGACCTCGCGAATCTGATCACGAATGAGCGGGTAGTGCGTGCAGCCAAGAACAA
This sequence comes from uncultured bacterium, assembly GCA_905214175.1. Taxonomy (GTDB): domain Bacteria; phylum Actinomycetota; class Coriobacteriia; order Coriobacteriales; family Atopobiaceae; genus Tractidigestivibacter. Next base: position 3,519 of record CAJMLD010000167.1, on the reverse strand, counting down.
CCGAGTCAACCTTCCCGCGCCAGGGGCCAAGGTAGCGCTCGAGCAGCTCGCGTATCGCAGGCGAGGCAGGGTCGCCCTTCTCGATAAGATCCGCAAGCCCCACGCAAGGCACCTCGATGACCTCGGAGTTTGCGCCCCATCGATCCTCGAGTCGCTGGAACTTCCCCAGTCGCAGCGTAGCGGCCGTAGCCATTACCAGGATGCGGCGATGCTGTGGCGCCAGCGTCGCCGGCTTAAGCGCCGGCTCCACACCAATCACGGGGGTGTGGGCATACTCCTCCCGCAACGCCTGTGCCGCAACGGAGGTGGCGGTGTTGCAGGCAATGACCAGGGCCTTTGCACCCTCGTCAACAAGCGCGGCAGCTATGCGCCGCGAGAGCGCCAAGACCTCCTCGGGCGGTTTGTCGCCGTAGGGGGCATGCGCGGAGTCGCCAAAGAAGACAAAGCGCTCGTGCGGCAGCTCGGCGACGAGACGCCCCAGCACCGTGAGGCCGCCCACCCCCGAGTCAAACACCCCCACAAAGCCTGTGTCCTGCTCCGCCATGCGTTCCTCCCCACGATACCTGCATGGAACCAGTATGACACTCGCAGCGGTTGGCGTTGTGGCGTAGAGTTGTCGGCATTGCAACCACAAGCGGCCGCGCGCGGCCACCCAAAGGAGGACCCATGAGCAACGCAGGCAAGAAGGTCAAGGTGCACTACGTTGGCACCCTCGACGACGGCACCAAGTTCGACTCGTCGCGCGACCGCAATGAGCCGCTGGCCTTCACGTGCATGGCCGGTCAGATGATCAAGGGCTTTGACGCGGCCGTCGACCAGATGACCGTTGGCGAGACGAGAAACGTGCACATCCCCGCGGCCGAGGCCTATGGCGAGAGGCGCGAGGACCTTGTGCAGACGCTGCCCATCGCCATGATGCCCGGCGCCGAGAAGCTCTCCGTGGGAGACCGCGTGACGCTGGCCACCCCGTCTGGCCAGCCCTTCCCCGCCCTGGTCGCGGCAAAGGACGACACCAACATCACCTTCGACCTCAACCACGAGATGGCCGGCAAGGACCTCAACTTCGAGATCGAGCTCCTCGAGGTGGAGGAGTAACCGCCAACGCGACATCGGCGGTGCCGGAAGGCTTCTTCCGTACGAGAAACCCGCGATAACACACGCTCCGGCGCTATTTTGGCGCCGGAGCGTTCACTTTGTACGAGACTGCTGCAACAACGTGCCCTCCGGCGTCATATGGACGCCGGAGGGCCGATTCTCGTCAAAGACCCATGGGGAGGCCGAGAAAAACCGCGACCAAGGCGCTGCCGCTACGCCTCGCGCGGCATCTTCCACGCATGCTGGTTGGTGTGGAGCAGTTTCTCCGCGCGCTCGGAGAGGGGTTCGCCCAGGTAGTCGCGATAGACCGCCTGGATTGCGGGGTTCTCGTGGCTGCGCCGCAGCTTGGCCACACGGTCAAGCCCCCACAGAACGTCGCCACGCACGCCAGCGAGCTCCTCGCCGTCGTGGATGGGCAGCCCACCGCCACCCGAGCAGCCACCGGGGCACGCCATGACCTCAACGAAGTCATAGGAGACCTCGCCGTCCTCGAGCGCGTTGAGCAGGCGGTTGGCGTTGCCCAGGCCGCTCGCCACGGCCACGTGCAGCGTGGCGCCGGCAATGTCGAAGCTGGCCTCCTTCCAGCCGTCTAGGCCGCGCACATCCCTAAACGCATCGGCGTCGCAGTTCTCGCCTGTGACCAGGTAGTACGCAGTGCGCAGGGCGGCCTCCATAACGCCGCCGGTGGCGCCAAAGATCACGCCGGCGCCCGTAGCCGTCCCAAGCGGCTGGTCGAAGTCCGTCTCGCCAAGCGAGAAGACATCGAGGTGCTCGGCGCGAATCATGCGGTCGACCTCGCGCACCGTGAGCGATACGTCTACATCCGGGTCCCCGCAGGCGTCGTTCATCACCGGAATGTCCACCTCGGACTTCTTGGCCAGGCACGGCATGATCTCCACGCAGAAGATGCGGTGCGGGTCCACGCCTAGAAGCTCCGCGTAGTAGCTCTTGGCAATGGCGCCAAACATCTGCCCGGGCGACTTTGAGGTGGAGAGCTGATCGGTGAAGCGGGGATGACGCGCCTTGCAGTAGCGCACCCAGCCGGGGCAACAGCTCGTAAACATGGGGAACTTCACGCCCTCGGGATGCTTGAGGTGCTCCACCAGCTCGGAGCCCTCCTCCATGATGGTGAGGTCCGCCGAGAAGTCCGTGTCAAACACGTAGTCGAAGCCCATGCCCTTGAGCGCGGTTACCAGGCGCTGGGCCGTGGCCTTCTCGCGCGGCAGGCCAAAGGGCTCGCCCCAAGCGGTGCGCACGGCGGGCGCCACCTGAACCACAACGATCTTGTCGGGGTCGGCCAGCGCATCGAAGACGCGGTCGGTGTCGTCACGCTCGCGCAGCGCACCGGTGGGACAGTGGGTGATGCACTGGCCGCAGAGTGCGCAGTCTGAGTCCTCGATGAGGCCGCCGCCACGCACGCCCACGCAGGTGTGGCTCGAGCGGTTGGTGAGGTCCCAGATTCCCTCGGCCTGGACCTTCTCGCACACCTGGATGCAGCGCAGGCAGTTGATGCATTTGTCGTTGTTGCGGATGAGCGGGAAGTCCTGGTTCCAGGGCTGGTGCGGCAGATGCTTGGTGTAGGGCAGGCTGGTGATGCCAAGGTCGTTGGCAACCGTCTGCAGCGTGCAGTTGCCGGAGCGCACACAGCTCGTGCACTCAGAATCGTGCTGCGAGAGGAGAAACTCCACGTTGGCCTTGCGCGCCATGCGCACCTTGGGGCTGTTGGTGCGCACCACCATGCCGTCTAGCACGGTGTTGTTGCAAGCGGCCACCAGCTGGTCGATGCCCTCGATCTCGACCACGCACGCCCTGCACGCGCCAATCTCGTTGATGTCGCGCAGGAAGCACAGGGTTGGAATGTTGATGTTCACGGACCTGGCCGCGTCCAAGATGGAGGTGTGCTCCGGGACCGTGACCTGCTTGCCATCGATAGTAAGGGTTACCACTGCTCGATCCTCCCCCCGCGGAACGCACCAAAGCCAAAGTGATCGCACCTCAGGCACCTCGATGCCTCCTGGTGGGCCTCTTCCTCAGTGAGGCCGTTCTCGATGAGGTCAAAGTCGCGCTTGCGGTCCTCGGCCTCACGCAGCGTCATCTCGCACCTGGCGCAGCTCGTCTTGCCCTTGAACTGCACGGGTGGCAGCTCCACGTCGAGCGTGACCTGGTGGTTGAAGCCCAGGTAGTTGTCGATGTTGCCTGCGGCAACCTTGCCGGCGTTGACGGCACGAATAACCGTGGCGGGGCCGCTCTGGCAGTCGCCGCCCGAGAAGACGCCCTCCATGCCGGGCACAGCGGAGTCCTCCCCCACGTCGATCCTGCCGCGCTTGCAGGGCACGCCCTGCTCCTCGAAGGGACCAGACTCGATGGCCTGGCCAATGGCCACCACCACGCGCTCGCAGGGAATGACCTCCTCGGGGGCGTCAG
>CAJMLD010000166.1 GCA_905214175.1 uncultured bacterium | reverse complement strand
GGTTAGCTATCGGAATTCCGTTCTAAAAGGTATCAATTCCAATTGGTACACTAGGAAAACGAGAGATGTCCCTGTCAGTGCTGCCCTCGGAGGGGTGGGCGAGGGATCATCGCGCCGCCTAGAGAGAGGGGAGACTCTTATGAAGTCACTTTCGAGCACTTCCGTGAGCCGTCGCCAGGCAATTCGCTTCGGCCTTGGCAGCGTTGCCGCCGCAGGTGTTGTTGCCCTTGCCGGCTGCACCGATACCAGCTCCGATTCCGCCGCAACCACCAGCACCTCGTCCGACGCTTCGTCGAGCACCGATTCCACCGCTGCGACTGCGATTGACAAGGAAGCCTTCAACAGCCTGCTCGCCGCTGGCGAGGTTGCCGATGACGCTACGGTCGCTGCGAGCACTTGGGCCAAGAAGATCAAGGATGCAGGTAGCTTCCGCCTGGGCGGCGTCCAGACCTCCACGCTCTTTGCCTCGCTTGACGAGACGGACAACAAGCTCCGTGGCTTTGACGCTGGCCTTGCGCAGCTGCTCGTCCGCTACATCCTGGGCGACGAGTCCAAGTACGAGTTCACCAAGGTGACGTCTGACACCCGTGAGTCTGTCCTTCAGAACGACCAGGTGGACGCCGTCTTCGCGACCTACTCCATCACCGACAAGCGCAAGGAGGTCATCTCCTTCGCTGGTCCGTACTACTCCACGCAGCAGGGCATCCTCGTGCTGGCCGACAACACCGACATCAACTCCGTCGACGACCTCGCCGGCAAGACCGTGGCCGCTCAGTCCGGCTCCACCGGCCCCAGCATTGTCGCAGAATACGCGCCCACTGCGACCGTCCAGGAGTTCACCACCGATGAGGAGGCCCGCACCGCTCTTGAGCAGGGTCGCGTTGACGCCTACGTCATCGATGCCACCATGCAGATGAGCTCCATCGTCAAGAACCCCGGCAAGTATCGTCTCGCCGGCGACTCCTTCGGCCCCGAGGATCCCTACGGCATTGGCCTGCAGCTCGACTCTGATGGAGTCACGTTCGTAAACACCTGGCTCAAGAAGATTGAGGACGAGGGAACCTGGGCTAAGCTCTGGAAGATCTGCATCGGTGACCGCACGGGCATCGATAAGGTTCCTGAGCCGCCCGCAATTGGCGCCTAACACCAGGTAACGTCTGGTACTGGCCCTCTGCGTCGCAAGGCGCGGGGGCCTTGGTTCATTATTGGAGAGGGGGAGCCTTGAGCATCTCGGAGCTTCTTTCTGAGTACGGAGACATGTACGTCCAGGCGCTTCTCGGTACGTGGTGGATGTCGCTTGTGTCGTTTGTCTTCGCCATGCTTCTGGCACTCATCATCACCGTGTTCCGCGTGAGTCCCATCAAGCCCCTGCGCGTGATGGGTGATCTCTACGTGCAGATATTCCGCAACATCCCGGGCATCTCGCTCCTTATCATCCTGGTGTACGCGCTGCCGTACCTCAAGCTCGTGATGGACTATCGCCTCTGCGTGATTGTCACGGTGATTCTCGTTGCCTCGGCCTTTGGCTCCGAGAACTTCATGAGCGGCATCAACACCATTGGCGTGGGGCAGATAGAGGCCGCGCGCTCGCTTGGCATGGGGTTTGGCAAGATGCTGCGCCTGGTTGTTATCCCGCAGGCGCTCCGCTCCGCTGTGCTGCCTATGACCAACCTTGCGGTTGCCGTTCTGCTGACAACCGCCCTAGGCTCTCAGGTGCCGCTCTCGCCGCCTGAGCTCACGGGGCTTGTCTCCTACATCAACACGCGAACCGTCGGCGGCATTGTGCCCTTTGTGATCTCTGCCCTCATGTACGCTGGCACGGCGTTTGTGATTGGCGTCGTTGGCAACGCCATTGACAAGAAGGTGAGGATCGCCCGATGAGCGCACCCAACTCCACCTCAATGCGGGACGCGCTGTATGAGGCGCCGGGCCCCCGCACCCGCAGGCGTATCCGCTTCTGGACGGCTGTCTCGCTGGTCCTTGTCGCTGCGGGCATTGGTCTTGTTATCCGACGCTTCTACGTGACGGGGCAGCTTGCACCGCGCTACTGGTCGCTCTTTACTCGTCCAACAACGTGGGCGTTTCTCGGCAAGGGCTTCCTGGGCACCATCGAGGTGTCGCTCATGGCTGGCCTTATCGCCATTGTTCTGGGCTTTTTCCTCATGCTTGGACGCATGAGCTCGTCTCGCGCCCTCTCTGGCATCTGCCGCGTGATCATCAACTTCTTCCGCGGCGTGCCAAGCCTGCTTCTCATCTACTTCTTCTTCCTGGTGGTCCCCACCTACGGCGTGAAGATGAGCTCGTTCTGGATGATCACGCTGCCGGTTGGCCTTGCTGCTTCCGGCGTGCTCGCCGAGGTCTTCCGCGGCGGCATGAACGCCGTCCCCAAGGGACAGTCCGAGGCTGCGTATTCGCTGGGCATGCGCAAGATGAAGGTCACGATGAAGATCGTGTTCCCGCAGGCTGTTCGCTACGTGATTCCCTCGCTCATCTCGCAGCTGGTCGTCGTGGTGAAGGACACCACCGTTGCCTATGTGGTGAGCTTCCCCGACATGCTTCAGAACGCGCGTGTGCTTATCACCAACTACGATGCGCTCGTCTCGGTGTACTTTGTTGTTGCGATTCTCTACATCCTCGTGAACTATGCCATCAACCACCTGGCAATTTCGCTGGCGCGTCGCTCTGGCACGAGCATCATCTCCCGCACGAGCGAGAACCCCGTCTAGCCAAAGGAGGCTACGTTGACACAGACGCAAACCGGCGAGGAGCTCGCCGCAGAGGCCACCCCCGTCATCGAACTCCGCCACGTGGACAAGCACTTTGGCAGCCTTCACGTGCTCAAGGACATCAACCTCAAGGTAGGCAAGGGCGAGGTCGTCGTGGTGATTGGCCCCTCGGGCTCCGGCAAGTCCACGCTCTGCCGCACCATCAACCGTCTTGAGACCATCGACTCTGGCGAGATCCTCATTGAGGGGAAACCGCTCCCGCAGGAGGGCAAGGAGCTGGCTGCCACGCGCGCTGAGATTGGCATGGTCTTCCAGTCCTTCAACCTCTTCGCGCACCGTTCGATCATCGACAACGTGACCATGGGCCCCGTCGAGGTGCTGGGCGTGCCGCGTGACAAGGCGCGTGCCGAGGGCCTTGAGCTTCTCCGCCGCGTGGGCGTGGCCGAGCAGGCCGACAAAATGCCGGCACAGCTCTCCGGTGGCCAGCAGCAGCGCGTTGCCATTGCCCGGTCGCTCGCCATGCACCCCAAGGCAATGCTTTTCGACGAGCCCACCTCGGCGCTCGACCCCGAGATGATCAACGAGGTCCTGGACGTCATGGTGGAGCTTGCGCGCGGTGGCATGACCATGGTTGTGGTCACCCACGAGATGGGCTTTGCGCGCCGCGTGAGCGATCGCGTGGTCTTCATGGCCGACGGTGCCATCATCGAGGAGGGCAAGCCCGACGAGTTTTTCGAGCACCCCTCGACCGCGCGTGCCCGCGAGTTCCTTGACTCGATCAAGGGGCACTAGGGCGATAGGGGAGACATGACACAGAGCGATTTCAACCGCAAGGCACAGCAGTTCATGAACGGCCGTCGCGGTCCCGATGACCTTGCAAGTTTCTGCGTGTGGGTTGCCGTCATTCTCATCGTCATCGATTTGTTCGCTCACACCGGGTGGCTAAGCTGGGTCTCCGTGGCGCTTGTGGTCTATGCGGTTTGGCGCATGTGCTCCAAGAACGTCTACGCCCGTATGAGTGAGAACGACGCCTTCCTCAAGGCTCTGGGGCCCATAAGGCCATGGCTCCAGAATCCAGGCCGAGCTGCCCATGAGCTGCGCTCCTACAAGCACGCAACGTGCCCCTCATGTGGGCAGAAGGTGCGCGTGCCGCGAGGGAAGGGCAAGCTGCGCGTAACGTGCCCCAAGTGCCACGAGAAGTTCGAGGTCAAGTCATAGTGACGCGCGTCTCTCGGCGTGCGATTATGGTATCCCTTGAACGCACTCATATCGCAGCTGGAGGCAACTCGTGTACAAGGTATTTCTCGCCGGAGGCATTGCCTCGGGGAAGTCGACTGTGTCCCGGATCCTTGAAGGGCTCGGGGCTACGCGGATAGACCTTGACCAGGTCTCCAGAAGGGTGCTCTCGCCGAGAAGCGCCTGTTTGGCCGCCGTGGCAAAGACGTTTGGCGAGGACCTTGTTA
>CAJMLD010000165.1 GCA_905214175.1 uncultured bacterium | reverse complement strand
TGTCATCGACAAATGAGACAAAGGGACAGTCCCTTTGTCTCATCGTCGTCGCCCCGCAGGCGGTCCTGCAGGGCGGTGAGCTTTTTGGTGCAGGTTGTGTAACGGGAATTACTTCTCGTCACTCGAGCCGTTGCCGCCATTCTGGAGTGGCCTGAGGTTGCGCTGCTCGGGCGTGTTGTCCTCGGGCGGCAGAACGCTGTTCAAGATGATCGCCATGACGGCGCAGGGCGTGATGGCCGAGGTGCCAAAGATCGTGGAGATCCACTCGGGCATGCCGGGACCGGCGAGCGAGCCGGAGACCTGCGCGATGCCAATGCCAAATGCCACCGAGATGCCAAAGACGGTGCAGGCGCGCGGCGTAAGACCGTCCTTTACTAGAATTCGGATGCCGTTCAGGGTGATGGTGCCAAAGACGCTGATGGTTGCGCCACCGATGACCGGCTGCGGAATCATGAGCAGCAGCGCCGAGAGCTTGGGGCAGAGGCCCGCGGCGAGAAACACGAACGCCGCGCCGCCAAAGACCCACTTGTTGATGACTTTGGTGCTCACGATGATGCCCACGTTCTGGCCGAAGGCCGAGGTGGGAAGGCCACCGAAGAAGGAAGAGATGATGCTCACCAGACCCTGGGCCTTGATGGCGCCGCCAATCTCGCGCTCGGTGGGCATGCGGTCCATCGAGCCGGCGGATGCAGCGGAGAGGTCGCCGATGAGCTGCACGTTGACCATCACGTAGACCACGCCGAGCGTGATGCATGCGGCGGGGTTGAACTCGATAGCGTACGGCATGAACTGTGGGAGCGAGAACCACCCGGCACTGAGCACCTCGGAGCCGTCAACCATGCCAAACGGGATGGCAACGATGCAGCCAATGATGATGCCAAAGAAGATAGAACCGAGCTTGAGCACGCCCTTGCCAAAGTTGGCCAGCGCAAAGACCACGGCAAAGGTGATGAGGCCAACAACCCAGTTGTAGATGCCGCCAAAGTTTGCCGAGCCGGCGCCGCCCGCCATGTACTTGATGGCCGTGGGGTACAGCGAGACGCCAATGGTGAAGATTACGGTACCGGTTACCAGCGGCGGAAAGAGACTGCGCATCTTGCTGTAGAAGACGCCAAAGAGAATGGCCACGATACCGCCCACAAGCTCAGCGCCGAGAAGCACCGAGAAGCCAAACTGCGAGCCAACCGCCTGGAACGCAGGCAGGAAGGCAAACGACACACCGGTGAGGATGGGAAGCCCCGCGCCGATGCGGCCAAACAGCGGGAACTGTTGGAGCAGTGTGTCGATGGCGGAGAGAATAAGCGCCACCTGGATGATGGCGGTCTCCTGCTCCTGCGTAAATCCGCAGGTAGTGGCTATCATCATGGCAGGTGTAATGACGCCCGCAAACGACGCTAGCACGTGCTGCAGGAACATTGGAACGAGCGACCCAATCGGCGGCAGCCCGTCTCGCCTGAAGAGCGATTCGTCGAGCTCCTGCTCCGCCTGTGCCTGCGCTGCCATGTGAGCCTCCCCCGAGCGCCACCGCGCTCCGCCGGATGTCCTTGACGTGCTCAAGCGTGCCTTAGGCCGCTTTGCCGCGACAAATTATTAGTCTGATTGCCATACAATTTGTTTGGCAATCGAGCAGGCGCCGCGGGCGGTAGAATTCTGCCCGCGAACGGGGCGGCCCGCCTCTCTCCCATTTTCCTTCTCGCCTCGCTCCGCCCTTGTTTCCCCGAACCGCGACGGTCCGTGCCCAAAATTTGCGATTGACGGCCCATTTTGGGCGAGACGCCGAGTACGAGGGCCTCAACTTTTCACGGAACCGCAGGTAGATGAATGTCACACGCGAGGTGATACTAAGCGGAACCCCCGAAAAAGGCCGTCAACCGCAAATTTTGGGCAGAAGGGGCCGGGCAACCAGCGGCTGCCCGGCCCCCGACAGAACAAATGCTGCAAACGCCTAGATCATCTCGAGGAACGCCTGGATGCGCGTTGTGAGCTGGCCGTCTCCCTCGGCAGAATAGTCGGTCGAGAGGTGCATGTAGGGAATGCCCGCATCCTGCGCGGCCTTCTCCATGTCGAACGCCTCCATCTCGTAGATGGTGCAGAACGAGAGAGACGCGTCGATGATGCCGTCAGCGTGGAGATCGCGCGCCATGCGGATGACGTCGTCGCGACGGCCCTGGTTGGGTGTGAAGATGGCGCACTGGATGTTGAGGTAGCGGTCGGCTATGTTGTCGAGCATCTCGTCGACGGTCGCACCGTCCTCGGGCACCAGATCCTTGTAGTAGCGGCTACCGGTGCAGCACTCCTCGCCAACCACCACGCCGCCGGCCTTCTCGATGATGTTGAAGAGCTTCCAGTTGGGCACCGCCATCGGCGTGCCCGTGTAGAGGATGCGCTTGGCGCCCTTGGGAGCTGCGCCAACCCCCTCGGACACGCGCTGCTCGCACTCGTCGGCCATTTTGTTGATGGCGTCGGTCAGGCGCGCGGAATCATCCATGAAGGCGGCCTGCACGGTAAGAAGCGAGTCAAGGCCAGAGATAGGCACGGGATCGGCCGCGCGCGTGGCCGAAAGGCGCTGCAGTGCGCGACGCTTGTCGTTGGCAAGCTTGATGGCTGCGCGCAGGCTCTCCTCGGTGATCTTCTGACCGGTCTCCTCCTCGATGCGAGCGGCAAGCGCGTGGACCTCGTGACGCCACTGGAGCTTGGTGTCCTCGTTACGCACGTGCGGCACGTCCATGATGTACATGGGCTTGAGCTTCGAGAACTGCTCGTAGGCCTTCTTCTTGCCGTCGCAGGTGTTCTCGCCCACCACGAGGTCGGCGCTCTCGATGTACGGGCACACGCGCCCCAGCTTGAAGCCCATGAAGCCCTTGATGAGGGGGCAGGTGTTGCGCGGCACGTACTTCTCGGCGTCCTCGGGCGCCCACTCGGCGCCGGCGCACAGGCCAACCTCCACGGCACCGGCCGCGGTCACGACCTCCTCGGGCACGTACAGGCAGAAGCTGCCGATGATCTTCTTGGGATCTCCCTCGCTACGGCCGTCCACCATCTCGCGGATGCGCCCCGAGTGCAGGTTTGCGGCAACGCCGTCTAGGTAGGACGTTGAGGCAGGCCTGTTCTCCTGCGTGAGGTACATGCTCTGGTACATCTGGCCGACAACGCCCAAAAGGCCATCGTGTGCCTCGACGTCCATGCCCAGATCGCCCCACATCTTGTGGTAGTCGTACTCGTCTGCCATGGTGACTCCTCTCCTGCGTCCACGCACGGCCGACGTCCTCACGTCCAGGCAGAACCTTGCGAAAGACCTTCTTAACTGCAGCTTGCGTCCCCTGGGAGCGTCCTCACGCCAACCCTGTCCCAAGCAGACAACTCTCATGAGCACACCGTTATCCCTTTCCTTGCATAACGGTGCAGCAATCAGATCATAACTGTTTGTTAGGATGTCATTACAATTTTTTGGCACGAGGCCGATGAGCGGCAACGCTGCGCCCCCAAGCGACCTGTCCCCTGCACAGAAGCACATCGCGGTATTATCAGCTCAGTGAAACCACCGCGTCCTGCCAGGTGCGCCGCTTTTGACGTAGCGCCCCGGAACGGAGAAAACATGGACGAGATTAACACCAAGATCCCGCAGCCCACGGAGCTCATCCCCGCCGAGGAGGCCCGTGCCCTTACCGCGTCGGCCAAGCCCGGCCGCTCGCAGGCCGAGGCCGATACCCTTGCTGCAAACGCCCTGCGCTGGGCCATGCACAACGCGGAGGGCCAGACCAGTACGCGCATCCGCACGTACGCCATGTATGGCAGGACCTCGGTGATGCTCAAGTTTGCGCCGGGCGAGACGGATTGCGCCGGAGCCGGAAACGCGTTCTACAACGACCTTCTTGCCAACAGCAACGTGCTGGTTGCCGATGCCATCTCGAGCATCATCCACGGCCGGCCGCAGGGACTCATCTCTCCCCTGCAGGAGATGCGTCTGCTCAACGAGTACAACGCGAAACTCGTGGCCTTTCTGCGGCGTCTGCGCCGAGCCGGCTACGACGTGAAGGCGGGCGAGGAGCTTGCCGCCGAGGGCGTACACGACAACAGCACCGTCGTGGTGAGCTGGGCATAGGGAGCCGAGAAGCCCGCCTCGAGGGAATCCGAGACAGGCTTCTCGCAACGCGTTTTTTCGTAGTTCTGTGAGAGAGGGTACGCCGCTAGATGAGACAAAGGGACTGTCCCTT
>CAJMLD010000164.1 GCA_905214175.1 uncultured bacterium | reverse complement strand
CCGGATCTCTCCCACAGAAACCACCGAAGAGCCGGAAATGTTGGAGCGAGCCTCGTAGTTGGTGGGGTCCTTCACGGCGATGCGGCTTGCGTGGACGAGACTGCGCATGAGGCCCTCGGCCATGTAGTCGGAGGTGTTGTCGTCAGTGCCGGAGAAGTACTGCTCGCAGATGTGGTTGAAGGCGTCGTAGATGCCGGCGCGCATCTGGTAGTCCGGGACCGTGAAGGTGAGCTCGGGGTTCACGATGGCAAACTTGGGCATCACCTCGGGGCCAAAGACGTGGCCGATCTTGAGGCCCTGCTCGTGGTTGGTGATGACGGAGCCGGCGTTCATCTCCGAGCCGGTGCCGCTCATGGTGAGCACGTCACCAACGGGGATGATCCTGCCGTCGGGACTCTCCATCTTGAGGTAGAACTTCTCCCACGCGTCGCCGTCGTACCAGGCGCTCATCGAGACGCCCTTCGCGTAGTCGATGACCGAGCCGCCGCCCACCGCGAGGATGAGGTCCACGTTGTTCTCGCGCGCAATCCTGCGGCCTTCGTTGAGCTTCTCGACGGTGGGGTTGCTCATGACGCCCGGATCCTCAAACACGTTCTTCCCCGCGGCGGTGAGAATGGCGATGACCTTGTCATAGAGGCCGGATCGCTTGATGGACCCGCCGCCGTAGGTGAGCATGACGTTGGGGCCGTACTCCGCGAGCTCGCCGTGGAGCTGGTCGAGGGAGTCCGGACCAAAGTGGACGCGGACCGGGTTGTGGTAGGTAAAGTTGCCGAGCATGGTGCTCCTCTCGCCGGGGTTTGTCTTGGGGTTGGCGCTCTTATCGGTTGCTGTTGTACTATTTAAACCTGACTTTAGGTCAAGAGCATTTGTATGAGGATTGCTGCGGCAGGCTTTGCGGAGCGGCGAACATGTGGGGCATTACCGTGGCGGCGTACGTTTGGAGCGGTATCCCCTGGTTTCCAGTCGTACTATGAGATGTCGCCTGGCCGACGCTTCCCGTCGGCTGGCCCCAACAACGAGGGAAGGATGAGACATGATTGCTTTGGGCTGTGACCACGGTGGTTTCGAGCTCCTCCAGGAGGTCAAGGCGCACCTGGACAAGCTTGGTTTTCAGTACAAGGACTTTGGCACGTACAGCACCGAATCCGTTGACTACCCGGACTACGCCGCCAAGGTTGCGCGCGCGGTTCAGAGCGGCGAGTGTGACCGCGGCATCATCATCTGCGGTACCGGCATTGGCGTCTCCATCGTTGCCAACAAGTTCAAGGGCATCCGCGCGGCGCTGTGCGGCGACTGCTTCTCGGCCGAGGCTACGCGCCAGCACAACGACGCCAACATCCTCACGATGGGCGCGCGCGTGACCGGCCCTGGCCTTGCGCTCAAGATTGTGGACACGTTCCTCGATACGCCGTTCAGCGGCGATGAGCGCCACGTCCGTCGTATTGCGAAGATTTCCGCAATCGAGGACGAGCAGTAAAGCGTTGACATGTGGCGCCGTCGGCTAGGGCCGGCGGCGCCACTGGGTGATGCTTGGAGCTTTGCGGTGTTTCTCAGCGAGGACCTGCTTACATCTGCGGCAAGAGGGCTATCGTGCCGCCTGTTCCGCGGCGTTGCCTGCGGCCTCGCGCTTCTCGCCAAACAGGGCGCCAAAGACCCCGCGCACGATTGGCCCTGCGACAAAGAACTGCCAGAAGAAAGCCATGGGCAGGTTGAGGATGGTAGTCTGGATCCACGTTGCGAGAATGTTGACGTTGGCCGGACGCTTGATGATCAGCGTGGCAGCGAGGCTCATGAGCGGGCACATAAGCTGGACGCTGAGCGCGGAGATTGCGGCGACCATCGCAAAGGGCGTCTGGGGACGCGGGCCAACTAGCTTTGCCGCATGACGTGACGCAATGGGGGAGACCACGAGCATGTCGAGAAGAAATGCGATTGGTCCCATAAAGGCAAGCTCGGGCAGGGCCTCGACAAAGACGAAGTTGGATAGGCCGCCGACCTCGAGCGTGATGTTGTAGCAAATCATCCCATACACCATGACGAGGACCATCATGATGGTGAAGATGGCAGTCTGGATGCGGTTTTTCGGCATGTAAACCTCCCGGGTTGATGCAGTGTTGTTCGTTATCACCGGGAGGGTGTGCGTTTCCAAGGATACCTGCAATGAGTTGTGTCCCAAAGACCCTAGCATGTCTCGCGCCCTGCCAAGGGGGCGCTGCTTGCGACGCGGACAAACTCTTCATAGGTTTTGTTGGGTGTCGGCGGCGGGGGAGGCGGCGTTGTTGCGCCGCGGTTGGCGTCGGAGCGGGGGTTTCGTACGGAGTCGCTGCGGGAATGCGCCCTGTGGCGCCAAAATGGCGCCACAGCGAGACCTACGTGCGGATTTGCTGCGGAAACAGGCCTTGTGGCGCCAAAATGGCGCCGGAGCAGCGACTTCGTACGCACCTGCTGCGGGAATGCGCCCTGTGGCGCCAAAACGGCGCCACAGCAGCGATTTCCGCGATCCCGTCGGGACCTCCTCGCGGGAAGGCAAAGGCGAGAATTCCGTACCCTTAACCCGCTCCATGATGCAAGCTAGAAGCGCGTGAAAATGCGTACGGTGCTGGGGGCGGTTCAGACGTTCGATACCTTTGAGAAGAGAGACGAGAACCCGCGGGCAGACCTTACGGGCGAGGCGGCCGGCCTGCGCTGGCTTGGTGAGGCCGAGAAGGACGGCGGCCTTGTGTGCTCGCGCGTTGCGGAGGCAGGCGCCCATCGCCTGCTTGAGGAGCGCATTGAGGAGGGCGCACCCACGCGCGAGAAGGCCCGTCTCGCCGGTGCCGCTCTCGCACGCACGCATGCGGCTGGAGCGTCGTGGTATGGGTGCCCGCCGCCGGCCTGGAATGGCGACGGCTACGTGATTGGCCGCTCCCTCACGCCCGTGGTGCCTGCCGAGCCAACCGAAGCCACCAAGGGCTGGGGCGCCGTCTGCGCTACATCGCGCGTGATGCCTCACCTGCGCATGATTTGCAATGACGGCCTGGTAGACGCTTTGGAGGCACGTCTTCTTACCCACGTGGCCGATCGCATGGCGGCGGGGGACTTCGATTCTCCGGAACCGTTGCTTGTCCATAGTAAAGGGCATCGCTGCTCGCGCATCCACGGCGACCTCTGGGCCGGCAATCTCCTCTGGGCCGCCGAAGGCTCCCGTGCCGCCGCCACTGGCGCCGCGCTTATCGACCCCATGGCGTCGGGCGGCCACGCCGAGACCGACCTCGCCATGCTCCAGCTCTTTGGCTGTGCGTACCTGGACGATTTTCTCGCCGCCTACAACGAGGTGTCGCCGCTGGCAGACGGATGGCGCGATCGCGTGGGTATCCACCAGCTGGTGCCGGTGCTTCTGCATTGCGTGCTCTTTGGCGAGAGCTACGTGGGCCTCGCGCTTTCCATTGCCCGTCGTTACGCGTGACGCTGGCGCGCATGAGCCCGGCGTGTTCGTTGTGGCGCGATTCTCTCACAATAGATTGACAATTATCGATACAAGCCTACTATCAGATACGCATTGACGTTTATCGATATGATCCACGCGGCGCTCCTCCAAGGCCTCTGGGCGAAAGGACTAGGCAATGGCGAGAGAAACAAGCGCAAAAATAGCTGGCGCGTCATCGGAAGTCACGGCTCCTCCTGCGGGAACCGCAGCGCGTCTGGGAGTGCGGGACCGGCTCCTCACGCTGTGGATCTTCCTCGCCATGGCCGCTGGCATCCTGCTTGGTGCCGTGGCTCCGGGCGTCTCCGATTCGCTTAACTCAATTTCGGTCGGCACCACAAACGTCCCGCTTGCCATTTGCATGATGCTCATGCTTTATCCGCCGCTCGCAAAGGTTCGCTACGCAGAGCTGCCTCGCGTGTTTCGGAACGCACGGGCCTTGGGACTCATGCTCCTGTTCTGCGCCGTCATTGGCCCGCTGCTTATGTTTGTGCTGGCGACCACCTTCCTGCGCGACCAGCCGGACTACATGACGGGGCTCATTCTCATTGGCATTGCGCCCTGCATCGCCATGGTCATCGTGTGGAACGGCCTCGCCGGCGGTGACACGGAGTGGTGCGCCGGCTTTGTCGCTGTCAACGCCATTCTCCAGGTGCTGCTCTACGGCCCCATGGCATGGCTCTTCGCGACGCAGCTCACGCCTCTTGTGGGGGCGCCGGTTGTGACCTTGAGTCTCTCGGTGGGTGACGTGGCCGGAACG
>CAJMLD010000163.1 GCA_905214175.1 uncultured bacterium | reverse complement strand
AACACACAGAGGAACAAGATTGGTGTCGAATTCTGTGTACCAGGCGACAAGGCGATAGGCCGCAAGGCGATCGAGAACGCTTCGACGTTCGAGGACCGCCTCGACCTCAAAGCGGAACCGTACGAAGCCAAGAAGGCCTCGGGTCTTCGCTTCTTCAAGGAGAACTGCAAGATAAAGGGTAATGAAAATTCCTGGCCTGGCTATATAAAGCAGCAGCTAGGGTGGGCTCTCGCTATGCGCGAGGTCGTCGACGAGCTCGGTCTGTAACGCTCTGGGCTTCGCACGCACCGCGCAGGACGTCGTCCCTCACGGTATATCGCACTGTATCGATCAAGTGGTCGTTCCCGTTCGGAATCTCGTCCACCCAGGTCCCGCCGCGGTCGCGCCCGAACTCCTCCAGTCTGAGCTCCTCATGGGCCAGCGGGCATCGCACGGGGCTATCACAATCTTGCGCAGTCCCAGCTTGCGTCGCCACACGACCATCGACGAGAGAATCATGCAGATCCTGGCGAACAAACAGCGGATCTTCGACGCCTTCGCTGGCGCGCGGCAGGGGAGGACTGCTCGCATCGCAACGTCCCTAGTGCCTCTCGCCCACGCCAGCCTCCGCATAGAATGAAGCGGGAGAAGCATCCGCCCCGCCGCAACTCCACAGCGCTTTAGAATGTGGGGGCGCGTGAAGTCAATAAAGCGGGGTGTCGGAAGATGGTCCATTGCTTCTCCGTGACGGGGACAGCAAGTACGTGGTCGAGAGGATTGCCGGGGCCTTGGGTGACGAGGCACGGAGCATCCAGGAGTGTGACGGGCATCTTTCTCGGCCGGACGTTATCGGCTTCGTCACGCCGACCTACGCCTGGGGCCTTCCCGAGATAGTGATGCGGTTATTCTCGGCGCTTGTGGCGGAGCAGCCCGGGTACGCCTTCTTCGTCGTCACCTACGGCAACACTCCGGGTTCACGGGCGAGCAGGAGAGGAGACTGCTGGGCGAACGATGCCTCTCCCTGGATGCGCTCTTCAGCGTGAGGATGCCGGACAACTGGACGCCCACCTTTGACCTTTCAGACCCGTACAAGGTCGCCGAGACCAACCGCAAGGCCGACGAGGAGGTCTCCGAGATCGTCGGGCGGATTGAGCGGCGTGAGTACGGCAACTTCGCAAGGCGCGCCGTGTCCTACTTCACATTGCGAGTTTCCCTTTCCGAGTACGAGAAGATGCGTAAGACGTCCCGCTTCACGCTGGACGACACCTGCATAGGCTGTGGGCTCTGCGCGAGGAAGTGCCCCGACCAGGCCCATCGAGATGAGGGATGGGCGGCCCGTCTGGGTGAAGGAGCGCTGCATCATGTGCCTGGGCTGCCTGCACCGCTGCCCCAAGTTCGCCATCCAATACGACGGCAGGACCCGCGAGCACGGCCAGTACCGGCACCCGGGAACGAGGGTTTGATTCGGGGCACTTCTCGGGCAGGCGCTCTCGGACGACCTGCACAGCGTCGCGCTACTCGCGCGCAGCATCGATGCCTCGTACGCCTACGAGGGCTACGACGCCTATCGAGCCGAGGACCTGGGCCCCAACGGTGCCAAGGGCCCCGTGCGGTGAGGTTGGGGATTTCGCGCCTTCTTGCGACTTGCATGCGGACTTGGTTCGAGGAGAATGGCTCCTTTTCTTAAACGAGCTCTGCGTTTGCCCAGTTGGCGGGGAGCCGAGTTGAGAAAAGGAGCTATTCTCCACGATGGGGTCGGCGCTAAGGGACCGACCTTCTCGAGCGGGCGCCTCTGGGTCTTTCCCCCACAGCGAGCCCAGTGCCATTGCTTCCCGCGCTCGCCCCAGGTTTCTGATGCCCTAATTAATGTCGCGTGGGCGAGAAATAATACAGCCAGTTGGGTTCTTCGTCATCTAGCGGTGAGGAGGGCGCGAGGTATGGGCCGCTTGTTCGAGTGGCGTTGCAGAGACTGCGGTGCCGGCGAGGGCTTCCTTTGCGGTGGGGGCTTCTCGGACTTCAATCCGGCGGACGTGGTAGAGCAGGCCGAGCAGGGTGACCTTGGGTCGGCGATGAAAGTCCTGCTTGGAAACGGCATCCCCGATGGGTGGACGGTGCAGCGAGAGAATTCTTACTTCGAGTGCCCTTCCTGTGGAGAGGTGGTTTTGGGCATTTCGCTGAAGGTTGACGATGGCGGCAATGGCTGGTTGGAGTATCACGCCATCCCCGAGGAGTGCCCCTCGTGCGGTGAATCGCTGCGGGTCGGAGAGTGCGTGCCTTCCATGAGCGAGGAGGAACTTTCGGCCCGCTGCGAAGGGTTTGTCTCTGCGGGGTGTCCCAAGTGTGGCGGCAAGAACGTCTCGGCCTCCTACGGATCTTGGGATTGAGGGGGTGGTCTGCATGGCGAAGAATGACGCGCGCGATGACGGAACTTGGTACCAGCTTGGCTTCCCCGAGCCCGAGCGCGAGGAGTACCTGGCGTTGCATGCCGAGAGGCCCACGGAGGTTGGTCCGGCAGATAGTCGGGCGCTGCTCGAGGGGTTTGACTTTCTCGTATTGGTCTCCCACTCGTTTTTCCGTATCGGCGAGCGCCCGGTCGTCGTGATTTGGAGGCGGAACGGGGCGGTGGACGTGATTGTCCGAAGTGCCGATTGCGCGGTAGACCAGCGCCGGACCCTTGAGGGCACGGCTGCCGAGAAGCTCTTGTCCGCGGTGCTGGCGACCCATGCGGACACCTGGACAGAGCCGTTTGAGCCCGAGGATCCCGTGCTTGATGGCTATAGCTGGAGCATGACGGTCTATGCGGGGAGCAGGTACTTCGAGTGTTGTGGGAGCAACGCCGCTCCGCGTGAGGTGGGGAAGAGATCGCGTTTGCGTGCACTAACGAGAAAGGTGACCACGAATGACGAGTGCAGGTGGCAATGCGGGCAGGGGCATTGAGGTCGTTGCGTCGGATGTGCAGGCGGTTCGCGGGTCAGCGGTGTGGTGCGCTACCATGCAGGTCTGCTGGGACAACATGCTGGAAACGCTTTGTGGCGGCGGTCCGCTGAACCCGCTTGTAGGTACAAACGAGCTGGTCAGAGCACTCAATGCCAGCAGGCTTGGGAGGGGTGCTTTGCCCAAAGATCACTTCTATGCCTATTCCGGACCAAAGAACAATCGGGCGAGAAGAGAGATAGAAACCGAGGTCAGGCGTCTCTTTGGCCAATCGAGCGAGGTTCTCGACCAGCTCGACTGGTCGGAGCCTCCTTCGGGTATGACCTCGTTGCTTTTCTATTGCATGCTGTATCGCAAGTTCTCGTTTCCTGTGCCGTTTGGAGTTTGCGAAGACGAGCCTTGGGGAGACGGGGACGCATGCGTCACCTACTTTGAGGCGGACGACCTGGACCGACGCCTTAGCCGTAAGATGCGGCAGCAGGTGAAGCCCCTTTACTACGAGGACGGGCAGCATCACGCGGTGAGTCTGCAGACCAAAGAGGGGGACAGCGTCGTGCTTGTTCGCTCGCCGAGGGGGGGACTCCTTCTCGGAGATGTGGGCAAATATGCTTGACCAGACAAAGCGTGCCGACAGCACCCAGACTCGTCCCCTCGACGATCAGGATTTCTTCATGTGTCCCAATCTTTCTCTGAAGCTATCAAAGGAGTTCCACGAGCTAGAGGGGCAGGAGTTTCTCAATGCCAAGGGTCAGGAGTGCATCATTGACCAGGCGCTCCAGACCATTGAGCTGAGCCTCGACAACGAGGGTGGCGAGGTCAAAAGCGAGTCCGCGATTGCCGCTTGCGTCACTGGAGCGCTTGATTTCACGCACGAAAGATACTTTGACTACGACGGCAGGTTCGCGCTCTTTCTGGTTGCCGGGGAGGCACGCGCGGACTCGCATCCCTACTTCGCGCTTCTCGTCGACGATATTCGGCTGTTCAAGTAGCGCTAGGAATTCCAGCGGGCTGCGAGCCCGCTGTGCCCCGCGTTGTGCCCCCATGCCCGGCGCCCTCGCGGAGAATGGCTCTTTTTCTTAAATCCGGTTTCGCCCAACTGGGCAAATGCGATTGTTCTTTAAGAAAAAGCGATATTCTCCGGGGGGCACAACGCTTGAGCCGATGAATCGCCATGGCTTCCATGGCTGCCCGCAAGACTCCCCCGTGCAGGGGGCTATCGGGCGTGGCCACGGACGTCCGTACCGTTACGTTGCCCAAATGTCGCAAGGCCGTGCACAAAAATCGACATTGACGGCCCATTTTAGGCAAATCATCAAGTACGAG
>CAJMLD010000162.1 GCA_905214175.1 uncultured bacterium | reverse complement strand
AGGGGAGCGGTGTATTGTTTCTAATTAATGTTCGTTATGGCCTAACGGACCATATGTAACGTTGGGAACGCATTTAGCAATGATTCTGTAAGAGCACCGTAACGTACCGTTAATATCTTCAGGGCAGCCACAAGATTCTTCTCTTCCCCTAGAAGGCGCGAACGTCTTCGGGGGTCATTCGTTCGGCCACGGCAACCGCAACCTCCGCCGTCATCTTTACATCATAGAGCGTGCACAGCGCGGTTCCCGAGTGGACGTAGCGACTGGGAACGCCAGCGACCACGCAGGGAATGTCAAGCATGTGGGTGGGGCCGCCGTCGGTGCCGCCGCCCTCCCGCACGCTCGTTTGGCAGACAAGTCCCGCCTCCGCCGCACATTTGAGGACAAAGCGCTGGTAGCGAGGGTTCGTAATCATGCAACAGTCAAAGTAGCGAAACATGGGGCCATGGCGAAAGGCAGTCTGGACGTCATCGGGGATGGTAAACGTGTCATCTGCCGGGCAGCCCTCAAACATGAAGGCGACCATGGGATCGAAGTGCAACGCCGCTGCCAGCACGCCGCGCTCACCCACCTCCTCCATTGAGCTCACCGAGGCAACAACGTCAAAGGGTAGATCCGTGCGGCTAGAAAGCTCGCGCAGGGCGAGGAGCTCTGCGGTGACTCCTGCGCGGCAGTCGAATGCTTTCCCCAACGCAACGCCAGTCTTCTCGTTGTACTCGAACTTGGTGGCCGGGACAAAAGGCTCGCCCATGCCCATATGGAAGACGTTTACCGCCTCCTCCTTGGAGGTGGCGCCAACGTCCAGAATGAGCTGCAGCTCTCCGGAGGCGCGCTCGGCAGCGCTCATGAAGTGGGGCGGCTTCACGCCAATCACCCCGTGAACCCACTCGCCAAGCGTGTTTCTCACCAGCACATCCTGGCCGGTGAGCACGTTGGGCGAGAAACGGCCAAGCTCAACGAAAGTCATCGTGCCGTTGGAGCGGATGGACTTGACCATGCCTCCAACCTCGTCGCCGTGGGCATCGAGCATGAGCACGGGCTTCTCGCCTGTAAAGTTCTTGGGGGTGACGAGTGCGTCGTGGACGCTGTTGGTCTCGACCTTTGCCCACCCTTGGCAGAAGTCGCGCACGACCTCTATGGTCTCGTCCTCGAAGCCCGAGGGGGACTTTGCGTTAGAGAGCCTGCCGAGAAGGTCCACGACCTCGCTATCGTTGAAATCCATTGCCACTTGCCTCTCTCCTGGGAGCCAATATCGCGTACGTGCTGACGTTACTTGTCGCCATTGCCGCCGTATGCCTTGGTAGTGCGGACGGGCATGGGCGCGGGAAGCGGCGCGCGCTTGAGGGCGCCTATGAAGTCGACGAGGTAGCTGGCCACGCCGTCCATCATCTGGTCTCCCCACTCTGGGTTGGCGTTCGCTGGGTCGTCGGGGCCAATCCAGCCGTTGCCGGCGTAGCGGCAGGCGTCACGCGGAATGGCAACGTGAGCGCCCTTGAACTCAACGTTGTCCCAACCAGACGTGGGGAGCTCGTCGGAGATGTCGTTAGCAAGCGCCATGGGACCAAGCTCGGAGGAATCCACAAGCGAGGGGTCGACGGCCATCACCGCAGCCGTCTCCTCTGCCCCGCCATGGCCACCGCCCCACGCAGGGTTGAGCTCGCCTGCCATGAGCCACCAATCCGCCCTTGCCGCGAGGCACCCTTGCCTATTGAGCTCCTCGCACACGCTTGAGATGGGCTTGATGTTGGGGCCGTGGCCGTTGATGAAGAGGAACCTTCTTGCCCCATAGTCGTAGAGCTGCATGCTGAGCGTCCGGACAAGCGAGCGGAGAAGGTCATAACCTATCGAGAGCGTTCCCGGGAAACCCAGGAGGTCATCCGCGTTGCCAAAGGGAATCGTGGGCGCAATGAGCACGTCCTCGCCAAGGGCGGCATCAATCTTATCCAGCAGTAGATTGGGTGCAAGGGTGTCTGTTCCCAGCGGGTTGTGCCTCCCGTGCTCCTCCGTGCTTCCTATGGCCATAACGACAAGGTCGTTTCCCCGCTCAAAGTAGTCTTCCACGGCAGGCCAGGTACTCAGCTCGATGCGCATTTCTCCTCCTTGTTGTCCGCCCGTCCCTCGGCAGGCGGGAGCGTCTGGTACAGATGCAGCTATGCGGCGTGCGCTACTGGTCGAGGTGCTCCGTTGCCCGAGAGAAGTCGATTGGCTTGGGCAGCGTCTCCGCCTCGAGGGCATGCGTGAACTCCTGTAGCCACGCCGCAGCGCCCTCAAGCATCGCCTTCCCAAGCTCGGCGCTTGCGCCGCGCGGATGGTCCTCGTGGCCTTCGGCAACCCAGCCGGAGCTTGCAAACCGGGCGAGCCTTCGCGGGAACTCCACCTCGGCACCGCCAAAGCTCACGCTGTTCCATCCCGTGGATGGCATGTCATCCCCAATGTCGGGGAGCAGGTTCTCGTCTGTCACCTGCGACATGTCAACGGAGGCCGGGTCTATGGCAAGGTTGGCGCTGGTCTCCATGGCACCACCGTGCCCGCCTCCCCACGCGGGATCAAGCTGCGGGGCCAACCTCCACCAGTTGACAACAGCCGCAAGGCAACCGGCATCGTTTAGGTCCATCGACGCCATAGAGAGAGATTTGACGTTACCGCCGTGGCCATTGAGGAAGACAAAGCGGCGCGCACCGTAGGCACGTAGCTGCCTCGTGATGCTCGACAGGACGTCGTAGAGCCCTTGGACACCAAGGCTCACCGTGCCAGGGTACCCAACGAGGTCATCCGTTGCGCCATAGGGAAGTGTTGGAGTCACAAGATACGTCCCGTCGCGCTGTTCCAGCAGCTCAAGGATCTTGTCTGGCGCCATGGTATCGGTGCCCAGCGGATTGTGTCTGCCGTGGCACTCCGTCGAGCCAACTCCAATAATCACCAGGTCGTGCTCCTTGAAGTAGTCACGAACCTGCGTCCAGGTGCTTCTCTCCATGTACATGTGGCATCCTCCTTGCGACAAGCCTTTATGTCACCAGCATAGGCTTGCAAGCGTTTAAGGATGCCAACTCGATGGCTAAATGTCCCACTTGTTAACCAAAGAATGTGGTGCTGATAAAAAAGGGACGGAGGGCGCTCGCCGCTCCGTCCCGCATGAAACCGTTTTCCGAGAAGGCCTAGCCAACCAGGCCGATGGTCCCCGTGGGGAAGGTCACCGCCATCACGATGACGCACACCACAAAGATGACGGAGGTGATGACTGTGAGCCTGTCGAGGTTCTTCTCCCAGATGCCAGAGCCGGCGGAGGCGTTGTAGAGCGAGGAGGCAATCATGTCAGAGACGCCCGTGCCCTTGCCCGAGTGCATAAGGACGAGAGCCACGGTGAGCAGGCCGGAGATGAACAGCAGGACAAGGAGGATGACGTTGAGGACGTTCACGGATTCTGGCTCCTTCGAGAGCGGATGGGCTGTACGCAATGTTATTCAGCATAGCATATGGTGATACACGCGTTTTATCGTTTTTCTCATTCCACAACTCAGATTACGTCCGGCGAGCGGCGCGATGAACGGCGCGAGTTCCATGGGTGATACAGTCTTCTCCGGAGCTTACCCGAGGACTTTGGAAGGGAGCAGTAATGGAGAGACCAAACGCCTGGAAGGGCTATGGCGAGAAGGACCTGGCGCAGCTCACGGAATTCTGTGAGGGGTACCGAAAGTTCATCTCGGAGAACAAGACTGAGCGAGAGTGCTGCGCTACCGCCATCGCGCTTGCGGAGGCACATGGGTATCGGCCGCTTGAGGAGGCGGTCGAGGCAGGCAAAAAGCTCACTGCCGGCGACAAGGTCTACGCGTCGGTTCGCGGCAAGAGCCTCATGCTCATCGAGCTGGGCACGGAACCTCTCGAGCAGGGCGTCAACATCCTTGGTGCCCACATCGACTCGCCCCGCCTTGACGTCAAGCAGAACCCGCTCGAGGAGAGAAACGACATCGCCACGCTTGACACGCACTACTACGGCGGCGTGAAGACCTACCAGTGGGCAACCCTGCCCCTGGCAATCCATGGCGTTGTTGCCAAGAAGGATGGGAGTGTCATCAAGGTCGTAATTGGCGAGGATCCCTCGGACCCCGTCTTCTGCGTCTCCGACCTTCTCCCCCACCTTGCCCGTGAGCAGATGCAGAAGAAGGCGTCCGAGCTCATCGAAGGCGAGCTTCTCGACGTGATCGTGGGCAACCGCCCCAGGGCAGCTAGCGACGGGGCCGAGAAGGACCAG
>CAJMLD010000161.1 GCA_905214175.1 uncultured bacterium | reverse complement strand
TTGGAGATGTTACCCGCCGGAGAGTGAGTCGCTAACGGCATTAACAAATTTTTGATAGCTTCACGAGGCCTACACTCATTAACGTCGTTAGCTATCTTTCGGAGACGGGGCAGCGTCGGCGCCGCCAGCAGACTTGGCATCGCCGCGTCGCGCGAGCTGTAGAAAGACCAGCGCGAGCCCCGCAACGATGGCGGAAGCCGCAAGCAGCGTCCCCTGCACGCCTAACACGCTTGCCACGAGCGGCGCCACGAGCAGCGGCAGGGTCCCTGCGCTGTTGGTGCCCGCATTCATAACAGACGTCACGCGTCCCACATACGAGACGTCGCAGCTGCGCTGCAGGATGGTGTCCTTCACGGGCCGCATGGCGCCAAAGCCCAGTCCACATACCAGCTGACCCACCACGGCAACGGCCACGTTCGCCGTGCCCACGTAGATCATGGAGCCCACACCGGTCACGAGGAGCAGTGCAGATAGAGTGCCCAGCGTCAGGCGCTTCGTCGAGACCCGCAGCACCAGCAGCGAACCCACCGTTGCGCCCACTCCGGCGCAGGCGGAGAGCCACCCCATCCACTCACCGCCTACACGCAAGACGTCGCGGTAGAAGAGCGACTCCAGCGAGTCAAAGGCACCGTAGGCGAAAAAGCCCAGGAAGTAGAGAAGGAAGAGCGCACGAAGGGTCCCGTGCGAGAAGGTCACGCGGAAGCCCTCTGCAAGCTGGTGCCAGAAGCCTCCGTGAGCGGCGGTCTTCTCGCCTTTTGCGTGGTCTGCGCGATGCTCGCCCGCGGCACCCGGAGCCTCCGGCGTTGCCCAGACAAGCACCGAGGCGATAAGCGATGCTACGGGGATGGTGGCAAAGCAGGCCCGGTTGGTGGAGAGCGTTGTCACGGCACCGCCAACGAGCGGGCCCACGATGACCGCCGCGGAGACGGCGGTGCCGCAGAGACTGTTCATGCGTTTGAGCTCGCGCGGACGGTCGGTGAGGTAGCGCGGGTAGGCGCTCACGGCGGTGCCGCAGAAGCCATCGGCCAGGCCCTCGAGTGCCGAGACAACGGCGAGCATGGGATAGCTTAGCGGCATGAGCAGGGCAAAGACACCGATAAGCGCAAAGCCCACAAGCGAGGCCGCAAGCGTGAGGCGCGGCCCAACGCGGTCGGTGACCACGCCCGCAAGGGCGCCCCCCCACCACGAGCGTGACGTTGACGAGCACGACAAGGGCCGAGACCGCAAGGGCGTCGGCGCCAAGCTGGTAGGTGGCACAACCGATGAGCCCAACGAAGTACGTGGCCGTGAAGCACACCACAAGCAGGAAGTTTGCAAGGACAAGACGGCGCGTGGGCGTAGAGAGGGGGTGCCGCAGAGGGCTCAGGAAGGAAAGCATGATGTTCTCCGAGAGACATGGCGATGGGAAGGACGTTGCCCCGTCTTGGGGCGAGTGATGCGTCGCTACTTAGCGAGCCGTCCTCCTGCGATCCCCGCCATGAATGCCTCCTTGGTCGAACAATGCTGCGACGATACTACGCGCACGCAGGGCGCGGCGCAAGGACGGTTGTAGGGCTGAGGCCGCACTTAACGCAACCCCAGAGGGTCCTTCCAGTTTTTGGGAAAGCCCATAGGAGTAAGGTCAACACCAGAGTGTGCCTCCAGAATGCATTGCAAATCGGAAGCGAGTTTGTTCCAATCCGCTGGCCAGGACTGCTCGTAAATTCGCCGGATGGTCAGGAAGGTAGGGTACTGCTTGTCGCTCGCATACTTCGTATCTCGCCTGAGCATTTGTGGCCGAATGTTCATAACGCGGTTGTAGAGACGGTCGTGGTGGGCGACTATGTTTCTCACGGTGACCAAGTGGTGCGCCCAACTCTTGAGATACCGCTGCTTGGTTCCAAAGGCAGCCGCAACAGCATCGGCAACTCCTGGTTTGCCGTCGGTCTCTCCAGTCCCGCAGCCCAGGTTGCCATAAAGCATGGAGAGTGTACCGAAGGACATTATCTCAACCGCCGCCCATATGGGCAGTTTGCCGTACTTATCCATATTGTGGACTACAAACGGAACGCCCTGGTCGTACGCCCTCTCGCGCTCTCGCTGATAGTTGTCAATCGCCCTTTCGTGGCTCTTTCGCGACCGGAAGTTGTCTGCATCAAGGTAGGCATCCGGATCGCAAAGGCACGCGAAGTGGTAGGCAAACTGCGTACGGAGCTTTATCTCGATAGGTGCAATCGCTTGCCAGAGCCACCCACGCAGTTCGCGATCGAGCTGGTAGATTTCCAAGATATCGTTGAAGCTAGTGCCTTGTTTGAAGCGGTCATCCTGCTCTAGGGTGAGCCAATAACCACGAAGGCGATAGTAGTTGAGGTCGCCAAGTTGCGCGAGGGCGAAGTCCTCGTCGCTTACGACAAGCCCGCGTTCCTTCATCTTCTTGAGCTGCCAGCTGAAGGCAGTGGCGCAGGGCAAAGGAAGAAATGACCCCGCCTGGTTCGCTGCGTTGCCGCTCGCGTGCGGGGTACTGTTGCCATTGTTTATACCACCATTGGTGGGACAATCACATCCAGAAGCACCATTCTCCATGGCAGTCAGCTCACTGTGGTCCGCAGTCGGCACATTTGCCATTGGTTGGCCTTCCTCGCAGTGCTGATACGTAACCATAATAGGACAGAGGGCCATCGGGCAAATCGGCCGTCTCGACAAGTTCGTCTTAGTGGCGGCATCAGCCCTCTGCGTAGATGCCCACGAGTGCCTGGAGCACGTCGACCATGGTCTCGAGCTCGCACACCGGCACAAACTCGGTCACGCCGTGCGCGTTGTGATAGCAAGCCGAGAGGTTCGCGCACGGCAGACCGCGAAACGAGAGCTGCGCGCCGTCGGTGCCGCCGCGCATGGGGACAGTGCGCATGGTGACGCCGCATGCCTCGTACGCCCGACGCGCTGACTCAATGAGGTGCGCGTTCTCCGGGCGTGTGATGACCTCGGCCATGTTAAGGTACTGGTCATGAATGTCGATAGAGAGGACGGGCTGGCCTTCCTGCGCGGAGGAGCGCAGGGCGTACTCGGCGTTCACCTGGGCCACGGCGGAGCGCAGCAGCTCCTTTCTCGCCTCGAAGCGGGTACGGTCGTGGTCGCGAATGATGTAGTCCGCACGGGCGTCCTCGCAGTCGCCCTCAATGCGCTCCAGGTAGAAGAAGCCCTCGCGCTCCTGCGTGAACTCCGGGCGGTCCTGGGGCGGAATGAGCTGATGCATGCGGAGAAGCGCCTCGGAGGCGTTGACCATCACGTCCTTGGCGGTGCCCGTGTGGACCGAGCGCCCGTTGGCGCGGATGGTTGCCTCCGCGGCGTTGAACGTCTCGTAGCAGAACTCGCCCAGGGGGCCGGCGTCGATGGTGTAGCCGTAGGCGGCACCCAGCGTGTCAAGATCAAGTAGGGCGGCGCCGTGGCCGATCTCCTCGTCGGGGACAAACGCCAGGGCAAGTGCGGGGTGTGGGAGCTCGGGGTTCTCGCGCAAGCGGGCGAGAAGCGAGATGACCATAGCAACGGCGGCCTTGTCGTCTCCGCCGAGAAGCGACGTGCCGTCCGTAGTCACGAGGGTCTCGCCGACAAGGTTTTTGAGCTCCGGGCTTGCCGCGGGGTCGAGGGCGACTTCGGCGCCGTCGCGGCCACGGCCGAGGACCAGGCGGCCGCCTTCGTAGAGCTTGACCTGCGGGTGCACCGGACTGCCGTAGGTCTGCCAGGCGGTGTCGAGGTGGCAACAGAACGCGAGCGTGGGGTTCTTCTCGGCGCCGGCGCTTGCCGGCCAGTGGGCCGTGACGTAGGCATGCTCGTCGAGCTTGACGTCTTGGGCACCAAGGACGCGCAGGTCAGACGCGACAACGCGCGCCATATCGAGCTGGGCAGGGGTCGATGGAACCGTGGTCGCGGTGCGTGGGTCCGACTGCGAGGGAACCTCGCAGTAGCGAACGAACCTCTCGAGCACGTCACTTGTCGGCTTGCATCCCATGTGATGGCACCTCTCCCCTCGTGGCATTCGGTGGTCGAGCGACAGCAGCAGTGCAGCGTCGCTCGCCTCTCCCGGGTGACTACCCTACCGCAACGCCCGCGGCGAGGCGGGCGACGGCACGAGGCGAGAAGGACGTCGCGGCCGGTGCTGCGGTCGGCGCCGGAGGCAGGAGGCGCTCCGGCGACGTGAGGGAACGCCGTTGTGGCGCCGTTTTGGCGCCACAGGGGCAGTTCCAGCAGCAAGTGCGTACGTAGCTCTCGCTGTGGCG
>CAJMLD010000160.1 GCA_905214175.1 uncultured bacterium | reverse complement strand
TCTTGAGAAGCTCTGGGGCGACGCTCCAGAGGTTGACATGGACCTGGGGGGAGAGGACAACTCGGAGGAGGGCGAGTAGTCCATACGTCCGGCGCGCCTTGCGCTAGCTTTCAAGCGCAGAGGATCCGGCCACCGCTGACGCTGCCGGCATCGACATCACGCGCTACAAGTTCTTGGCCACCTGTCTTGGTTGCATGATAGCCGGGCTAG
The DNA here is from genome assembly GCA_905214175.1 of uncultured bacterium. Taxonomy (GTDB): domain Bacteria; phylum Actinomycetota; class Coriobacteriia; order Coriobacteriales; family Atopobiaceae; genus Tractidigestivibacter. The sequence continues at coordinate 4,154 of CAJMLD010000160.1, read as the reverse complement.
GAGGCCTTTACTACGTGATGGACTATGCCAACGGCGTCTGGTCGAACGATGCCTTCGGAGACCGCGGCTGGCCGGCCATTACGCTGGTCATCTTCACCATCTGGCGATCCAACGTGAGCATTGTTGCGTCAATCCTCTTTGGCGGCCTCTACATCCTGTACCTCTTCATCCCCACGGGGACGGACCTTGCGGTCAAGGAGCTGTACAAGATGCTACCCTATGTGGTGACCATCGTGGTGCTCGTCTTCACCAGCATGCGCAACAAGCGTGAGAGCCAGCCCCCGGAAAGCCTCGGCCTGCCGTACTTCCGAGAAGATCGTTAGCTCATGGGTCCGTGGGGCTCCCAACGGAGGGGCCCCACGGATATTCTCGGCTTGCCCGATACTATGCGTCGTTTTTGCCCATGGGGGCCGTGCCCGTGGTGTGGCCGCTGAAGCGCAGGTCTCGGCCGTATCTCACGGCGTCATCGCCAAAGCGGTCTCGCAGAGCATCGGTGAGCTTTGTGAGGGAGGCCTGGTCACGGTGATTGCCTCCACTCTCTTCCGGTGCCTGGTCGAAGAGGCCCATCTGCTGGCCGCGTCCGTCCGAAAAGTCGGAAATCCCCACGCCAACCAGGCGCACGGGGGTTCCCTCGTGCCAGAGGCCACGCAGCAGGTCTACGGCAACGGGGCCAAAGACGTGCTCGTCGTTGGTGGGCGAGGGGAGTTGCCGCTGTGCCGTGCGTACGTGGAGGTCGGCATAGCGCAGCTTGAGGGTCACGGTGCTTCCCTCGAGCCCCTTGCGTCGCAGCCTTCTCCCCGTCATGGCTGCTATGTGGAGCACCGCCGCGCGCACCTCGTCGCCGCGGGTGAGGTCGTGGTCGAAGGTCCTCTCGTTCGAGACGGACTTGACCTCCTCGGGCATGGCGCGCTCCGTCACGTGACTCGTCTCGAGGCCGGCGGCACGCTCAACCAGCCGTGGGCCAGTTACGCCAAGCGCGGCCCTCAGTTCGCTGGTGCTTGCCCGCGTCAAATCGCCCAGCGTGTGGATTCCCATGGTGGCAAGCCGCTTCTCGGTTGCGGGTCCCACGCCGCTCATGGCGCCTACGGGAAGTGGTGCCAGAAACGATGCCTGGGTCCCCGGGAAGACAACCGTAAGGCCGCGCGGCTTGTCTCTCTCAGAGGCAATCTTTGCGACGGTCTTGTTGATGCCGAGGCCAATGGAGCAACTCACCCCAAGCGCCGCCACACGGGTCTGCACGCGACGGCATATCTCGATGGGATTCTCACGCGAGAAGCGCCCGGGAGTCACGTCGAAGAAGGCCTCGTCGATCGAGACCTGTTCCACAAGCGGCGTCTCGGCCAAGAGTATATCCATGACGGCGGAACTCATCTCGCGGTAGCGCGCGAAGTTCCCCTGCGTCCAGATGGCCTGGGGACAGAGCCTTCTGGCCTGTGCCGACGGCATGGCGGAGTGGACTCCGTAGCGCCTCGCTTCGTATGAAGCCGTGGAGACAACGCCTCTATGATCGGCGGAGCCCCCTACGATTACAGGGAGTCCCCGCCATTCGGGATGGTCGAGCTGCTCGACCGACGCGAAGAATGCGTCGAGGTCGAGAAGACCGATAGCCGGACCGTCCCACTCGAGGATGTCATGCGCGTTCTCTGCCATGCCCCGATTATAGGGTGACGGTGAAGGTGGTGCCCTCCTCGGCGGTGCTCTTTGCACAGATGGAGCCACCGTGGGCGTCAATGATGCCCTTGCAGATGGCAAGCCCCAGCCCAAAGCCTCCGGTCTCCTCGCGGCTGCGTGCCTTGTCGGAGCGATAGAAGCGGTCGAAGATGTGCTCGAGGTCATCGGGGTCCATGGGGGCACTCGCGTTGTTCACGGTCAGCACTGCGTGCTTGTCCGGCTTTGTGAGTCGCACGCGGACAACCGTCCCCTTTGTGGCGTACTTGGTCGCGTTGTCTACAAGAGTGCGCACCGCTCGCGCGAGCTGGGTGCGGTCAGCCTGGATGTGGATTCCTGGCGCTATGTCGCTCTCGATGGAGCATCCGCGCTCGTACGCCACCCCATCAAACTCGATTGCGCACTCGTCTACCAGCTCGGAGAGGTCTACGTCCTCCATGGCAAGGACACGCTTTGCCCCGTCTGCCTGGGCCTCGTCGGTGCGGGCTAGCATGAGAAGGTCCTCAACGAGCGCCTTCATGTGGGTGGCCTCGTCGTTGGTGCTCTCGATCCACGTGCGCGTGTCCGGCGGCACGTGCTTGTCGTCGAGAAGAATCTGCGTGTTGGCAAGGATGACGGCAAGGGGGGTCTTGAGCTCGTGCGATGCGTCGGACACAAAGCGGCGCTGAGAATCCCATGACTTCTGGATGGGCTTCATGATCCACGATGAGAGAATCCAAACAATGACAAAGAGTGCCGCCATTGCCGCGAGGACAATCACGACGTCTGTCACGGTCTGTCGTGCAAGCGCGGCGTCGACGTACTGGGTGTCTACAATAGATATTCGCCAGCCCGTTTCATTCTGCATGCGCATCCACGAGAGATGCAGGGCCGCATCGTGCCCTGAGTCCTGGCTCGAGGAAAGCACCTCGGCGATTATCTGGGTGAGAACATCAGGGTCTATGTAGTAGGAGCTCGTCGCGATGATGGTGCCGTCTTCCGACACGTCGGAAGAGAGCGTGAGCCAGTTGGGGCCATGTCCATCGCCCTGGTCCCCAAAGCGCGGCTTGAAGTCTAGGTCCCCCGTGAGTCCATGGGTCAAGGCCGAGTACACCATATTGGATTGGTTCATGTAGCTGCTCACGAGCGCGGAACCAAGGGCAACCACAAGAACCAACCCGACAAGGGACATGGTAATGACGACAAACTCCCTGCGAAGCTTTTGCAGCATCCGGGGCACCTCCCAAAAAGGTCCGCAGCCTGCCGCTAGTCCTCGAAGAGCTCCAGCCTGTAGCCAAGCATCCTGAGCGTTGTGATCTGGACCTTGGAGCCAACGTGAGCGAGCTTCTTACGCAGGAACGAGATGTAGGCCTCGACGGAGTTCTCGGAGGCCTCGGCGTCGGCGCCCCAGACTCTCGTGAGAAGGTCCTGCTTAGAGATCACGCGTGAGGATGCGCTCATGAGCATGCGCATGAGCTCGAACTCCTTGCCGGAGAGGTGAATCTTCTTCTCGCCGCACGAGAGGTCGTGCGTGGTGAGGTCGAGGGTCAGGTCGGCAAACTTGATCTCGTCGATCATGACTTCGCCCTTGCGGCGGGTGATGGCGCGCAGGCGGGCGAGAAGCTCCTGGGCCTCGAAGGGCTTCGTCATGTAGTCATCAGCGCCAGAGTCAAGGCCCTCGACCTTGTCCTCGGTGGAGTTGAGCGCCGTAAGCATGAGCACGGGGGTCGAGATGCTGGCGTGGCGCAGCTCGTGGACCACGTCGTAGCCGTTCATGCCAGGAAGCATCACGTCGAGCACGATGGCATCATAGAGGCCGCTCTTTGCGCTCGTGAGGCCGGACGTGCCATCATAGACGGCCTCGGCGTTGTAGCCTGCGTCGGAGAGTATGCGGACGATGGCGTCGGCGAGGTTTCGCTCGTCTTCGACAACGAGAACGTTCATGAGAGTTCCTCCTTTAATTGCGTCTTCCCAGCACAATCGTACGTTGTGAGCCTTAAATCCCACTTAAACGCAAAGATGACGCAGTGTATTACAGTATGGTTCACAAAATCTGCAACTTGCGCATATCCCGCGTGGGCGTAGAATGTCTAGTTGCTATGTGGCTATGCGGTGCAGCCATGACACTACACCAGGGCACCGCTCGTATGGAGGAGTTTTCATTGGCAGTTAAGATTCGTCTGGCCCGTCACGGTGCCAAGAAGCGTCCGTACTATCGCATTGTCGTCGCTGATAGCCGCATGCCTCGCGATGGCCGTTACATTGAGCAGGTGGGCCGTTACAACCCCCTGACCAACCCTAAGACCATCGAGATTGACCTCGAGAAGGTTGACGCCTGGGTCTCCAAGGGCGCCCAGCCCACCAACTCCGTCTCCCACCTCATCGACGTTGTCCGCAACGGCCAGCCCGTCGTTGAGAAGAAGACCAAGATCTCCAAGAAGGCCGCTGCCAAGGCTGCCAAGGCGGCCGAGGAGGCTGCTGAGGCTGCTGCCGAGTAGGGGCTCCTC
>CAJMLD010000159.1 GCA_905214175.1 uncultured bacterium | reverse complement strand
CTTGATGACGTCATTCTCGTTGTCGCTGAGCGGCGAGTAGTAGCTAACGCCCTTTTCAACCATATCCACGGCTATCCCTGAATTGCCGCTCGTACCGTAGAGCTCGTTGATAGGCCAGAACAAATAAGCTCCGCCCATCCCTCCGTAGTCGTCAGAGATCGTGGTGTAGCCAATCAAACCTTCCGCGTTCGTATTGGCATTGTAGAGCTGGTTGAGCTTCCCCCGCAGCGTGTATACGTTGTTTCTGGCGCCGTTGGCTGCCATGTAGACCTCGTCGTCGCTCAGCAGGGTGGTGCTCACGTTCTCGTCGTTGCCATAGGGGGCATAGGTGCCGGCGTCACCGGTATCGTCCGAGACGGTGAGGCCAAGGGCGGAGTACGCATCGGTGCTCAGCTGGCTGCTCTGCGAGTAGGGTCCGGGGCTCAGCTCGTCGTTTGCCAGCGCCGTCATGGGCAGGGCGGCAAATGCGAGCACCGCCGCGACCGCACCGGATACGACAGGCAGCCACCGCGTGCGTGTGAGGCGTGTTGTCATGGTCGCTCCAATCCTAGGAAGTCCACCTGATCGGCTGATTCTGCCTGCAGGCTATAGGTGTTCAGCTTCTAGGTGATTTTCGACGGCATGAAAGCAACGCGCGTCATCCCAAAGTATGAGGGCGCAGCAACATGGGACGGCTGCAGCAGGCAGGCGTAGGGACCGGACACAACCGGAAGAGCGCCGTGGATACGCGCGACACATCAGGGGTCCCGGACGATTCAAAGCGCGGGACGATTCGTACCAGGTTCGTTCCACCCGGACGATAGATACGAAAACAGGCCAGAGGAAATACCCTCTGGCCTGCGAATGTATGGTGGGCGTTAGAAGATTTGAACTTCTTGCCTCTTCCCGTCAGGTTCGAGGCGGCTCGCCGCGCTTGGCCCTCCTGCGCATGTCCTCTATCTAGTCCATGTCAATCATTCCTCTCTGGCCCTCCCAACGTCGCAGACCGAAGCAACGACATTGTCGGGCCGACCGCGGGTGGTCGACGCGCCCATGCTCACACCCGAAAGTTTTTCGTGCTCAGACCCGAAATCTTTCGGCGCTCAAACCCGCAACTGCGAGGCTATCAAACACACTTCTGGACATGCTCTGCCAGTCGTGGGTCGAAACCCCGAGTGGTGGTGGAATGTGCTCATTGATGAGGGCGACCTGCTGTATAGGGAGCTTGAGGCCATCTCGTTACAGTGACGAGTGCTAAGGAAAGCCCTCTTGACCGAAACGGCCGGGAGGGCTTCCATTCGATGGGACATGATGGGACATTATCCTATCATTATTAGGACATGTCCTAACGATGGTCTATAATGCGTCCAAGATGACCATCGCATCGAAAGGCGAAGAATGCCGAAGCGGCGAGAGATTCCGTCCAGGGAGACCATAGAGATCGAGTTCAAAAGCGAGTTCAAGAGAGGCCCGAATGGAGCTCTAAAGCCCAGTAGGTTGCCTGACGGGGAGCCCGTGAACACGGTGGTCGCACTCAGCAACACCAACGGCGGAGAGATATACATCGGCGTTGAGGATGACGGCGAGCCCACGGGGGTTCATAAAGACCATCGCGACGTCACGCAGCTTGCAGCGCTCATCGCCAACAAGACGGTGCCGCCCGTTCCGGCGCGCGTCTCGACCCTCTTCCTCGCACCCGATGGATCTGTCGATGACGCCGGCAAGCAGGTGACGCTCGTGGAAATCCCGAGGTCGATGGCAATCGTCTCGTCCTCCGAGGGCAAGATCATGCGCCGAAGGCTCAAAGCCGACGGCACGCCCGAGAGCGCCCCCCTCTATCCCTACGAGATCATCACCAGGCTCTCCACGCTGGGCCAACTCGACTACTCTGCATTCCCGGTGCCCGACACCAACATCGACGACTTCAGCCCGGAGGAGCTGAAGCGCCTGCGCGATATTCTGGCTCGAAACCGTAACAGCGACCAGGCGCTTTTGGAGTTACCCGACGAGGAGATCCTGAGCGCCCTCCGCATGACGACGCTCGCCGACGGCAAGGTCACACCGACGGTTACGGGCATCCTGCTCGCGGGCAGGGCAGAGGTCATAGCCCGCACCATACCGACCTCGGCCGCCACCTTCCAGGTGCTTGCGGGCACGGAGGTGCGCGTCAACCAGGATTTCGAGCAGCCGCTCCTCTACACCATCGAGAAGATGCGCGAGATGCTCGACCCCTGGAACCCAGAGCGGGAGTTTGAGGACGGACTCTTCAGGCAGTCGGTGCCCGAGTTCGACAGGAGAGCTTTCCGCGAGGCGCTCGTCAACGCCTTTGGCCATCGCGACTATGCCGCCTTGGGGCGCGTACGTGTGCTCATAGACGACGAGGGGCTCACCATCGCAAACCCCGGCGGGTTCATCGAAGGGGTCACCATCGAGAACCTGCTCACCGTCGAGCCACACGGGCGAAACGAGTGCCTGATGAACGCTCTCAAGCGCATTGGCCTCGCCGAGAAGACCGGACGCGGTGTCGACCGCATCTTCGAGGGGTCCCTGTACTACGGAAGGCCCCTGCCCGATTACACCGGAAGCACGTCGGCTAGCGTAAGCGTCTTCATCGCGCGGAGCGCGCCAGACGAGCTGTTCATGCGGATGATCAACGAAGAACAGCAGAAGACCGGCGAGCATCTGTCGCTCAGGGCACTGCTCGTGCTCGACGCGCTCAAGCAGCAGAGGCGGCTTACGGTCGCAGATCTGTCCGCGCAACTCCACATCACTGACGCGGCGGCGCGTGCGACGGTTGAGGAGCTGCTCGAGGCCGGGCTCGTCGAGGCTCGCGGGAGCTCGACCGCACGCTCGTACATGCTCAGCGGAAAGGTTTACTCGCAATCGGGCAAGGAAGCCGGATACGTTCGGCAGTCCGACATAGACAAGATCCGCTATCCGGAGCTCATCATGAAGCTGGCCGAGAGGCAAGGCGGGTCTGTCGCGACGCGCGACGTGGAGAATCTACTGCACCTGCACCGGAAGCAAGCATACAGGACCCTGGTCAAGCTCGTCGAGGATGGCAGTCTCGTGCTTGTTGGTCGAGGCGGAGGTGCCCACTACGAGATTACGGAAAAGGGCTGGGAGAGAATAGGACATTGATAGACTTGATGGGACAATAGTCCATCAGGTTAGGACATGTCCTCTTCGCGTCCAATCGTCGTACTACGCTATCGTGATGTACCCTGGCGTGCTAGCCGGGTCGATGCGGAAGTACGTGTACGCCGTCTTGTTGGTGGCCCACACGGTGCCGTTTCCGCCCACAAGTGACGTGAAGCGCGAGTAGAAGCACTGAGATCCCGTGAGGCCGCTCGAAGGAAGCGTCCAGGTCGAGTCGGAATAAATCGTCTCCAGAGAAGAGCAGATGGAGAACATCTGGTCGGCACTCGCCATGCCGGACAGGTTCTCGAACCCGCGCACCTCGGTGCAGTTCGAGAACGCGTTGAACCAGTAGTTGCAGTTCGTCAGGCCGAGAGAACCGATGGTCGAGTCGATGTAGACCTTCTTCACCAGCAGCTTGATGGAGTCGTAGGAGCATGCGCTCGCGGACGAGTATCCGGCGGGGTCTATCTCGAAGACCTGCACGATGCGCCCGCCGGTCACCGACGTGCGCCGCTCGTAGTAGTTGATCTCCAGGGTGCCGTCGTCGAACAGCAGCGCCCGGATCTTGTAGCCCACGTCCCATTCGAGCGCCAGGATGGCTGCGGCCATGTCGCCGGCGCGTAGAGCGTCGAGAGCCCGTTCTGCCCCCGTATGACGTCGGCAATATCCGAGTGAAGTGGCAGAGAGTTTGAGACAGGCGGACCCTCGCTCTTCCGAATCTCTGTCCTTCGTTACCCTTGCATCCTAGCCTATGCGGCCTCCGCTATGCCGCCGGAGTACCACGTTGACGGGGTCGCGTAGCCCAGCGACTGGTGGGGCCTCGTCGTGTTGTATTCGTCTACGAACCCCCGGATCATGTCCTCGAGCTGCGCTGGCGTCTCGTACTCCGCGTTCCTGAGGCGCACGCTCTTGAGCGTCCCGGACCACCTCTCCATCAGCACGTTGTCGGCCCAGCGCGCCACGCCGTCCATGCTCTGCGCCACGTGCTCGGAGGCGAGCGGCGAGACGTACTCCTCCGGGCCGAAGACCGACCCCTGGTCGCCGCCGTTCGTCACGCCGGGCGTGCCGCGCGAGGCGAAGGCGTCCCTCGCGCAGGCGGCGGACCTCGCAGGCGCGCATGGTGTCCGACAGCCGCCACGACACGATGTGGCGGCCGTGCCAGTCGATCACCGCCGTCAGTCAGACACGTATGGATGCGACCCCCGGCAGAGCCAGCAGAAGGGCGCGTGCGAGAAGAACCACGTGG
>CAJMLD010000158.1 GCA_905214175.1 uncultured bacterium | reverse complement strand
AAGCCCGCGGCGCCCGCCGTCTCAAGCGCCACGAGACAGCTCTCGTTGTGCACGGGAATGCAGGTACGCACCTCGGGCAGCGCCCCGCGCGAGGCGGCAAGCGCCAGCTCAGAGACATTGCCCACACCCACGGGCTGACCGGCGCGCACCCAGGGGTCAAGCCGTGCGTGGTCGCCCTCGCGGCACACCTCGTCGAGCCAGGGGATCACGCCCTCCGGCCACGCCTCGCCGTCCTCAAGCGCGTCCGACGTCGCGTAGACGCGCGCGGCGCCGGCCTCGAACGCGGCGCGAGCGGCACCGGCGGTGGCGACAAGCGCACAGGCCTCCGGCGCTGGCCGCGTCCACGCATCCGGCGCGGCAAGGCCGTCCCCCTCGCGCACCTCCACCAGGCGCGCCGCCACGCCGCGTGCCGAGGGCGCAACGGCCAGCCCCGCCTCACGCGACTCGTACGGAGCAAGAATCTGCTGCTCAAGGGCACTGCACGCCCGCGCACGCACCTTGTGCACGGCCGAGAAGCCCATGCCCGCGCCCTCGTCCATCTCCACCTCAAACAAGACGGGCTCGAAGGGACTCTGCCCCATGCGACCCACGTGCTCAACAAGGTCTTCCCTGGTCACGGCCTTGGTGCGAGCCGGCTCCACCACGAAGCCCTCCGCCGTAGCCCTAGCGCTCCCGTCCACGCAGGCAAGCGTCACCGAGAAGGGCTCGCCCAGGCGCGCCCGCACGGTCACGGTGACGGGCCGGCGGCGCGGCACGTCCAGACCGGCAACGCGCGCAGCGGCGTCAATTGCCGCCTGCGAGCGAATCACGCGCACCACGGCACCCGCCGGGATGGGGCGAGAAGCACGGCACGTGATGGTCTCGCCGGCAACGGCGTCGCGCTCGGCGCGTACCGTGAGGAACTGCGACGGGTCGTCCACCGGCCTAAGCTCGAGCAGATCGCCCTCCCCCACCGGCTGGTCCAGGCGAATCTCCACGTCCGCGCGGGTGAGACGCCGCATGCGCTCGCGCCCGCCGTCGGAGCCGCCGCGTCGCACGAGCGTGTCCTCCAGGCGTCGGGACGAGACGACCTCGCCCACCAGCTCGCCGCGGTTGTTGGAGCGCTCGTAGCTCATCATCTCGTCGCCGGAGCGGCCCCAGAGGTAGGCGTCCGTAAAGTCGCGGTTGAAGACGCGGCGCAGCGTGCGGTGGCGCGCGGCCGCGTCCTTCTCGTCCTTCTCACCTGCGGAAAGCGCGTCGAGCGCCCCGCGGTAGGCCGAGATCACGGCGTACACGTAGTCCGGCGACTTCATGCGGCCCTCGACCTTGAGCGACGCCACGCCGGCCTCGGCGAGCTGGGGAAGGTCATCAACAACGCAATAGTCCTTGGGGCAGAGGGGCCGTGTGCGACCGGGAGCCTCGATTGGGTGCCCATCCTCGTCCACCAGGTCATATGGCAGACGGCAGGGCTGCGCGCAGAGGCCTCGGTTGGCCGAGCGCCCGCCGGCAAGCGAGCTCATCATGCACACGCCGGAGTAGCAGAAGCACAGGGCCCCATGCCCAAAGGCCTCAAGCTCCACGCCCTCTTTCGCGATGGTGCGCATCTCGTCGAGCGAGAGCTCGCGCGAGAGCGTCACGCGGCCCACGCCCAGCTCGCGGCACCAGGCGGTGCCACGGGCGTCGTGCACGTTGGCCTGGGTGGAGACGTGGCACTCGATCTGCGGCCAGCTGCGACGCACCTCGGCGAGAAGGCCCCAGTCCTGGATGATGAATGCGTCCGCCCCCAGCAGCCAGGCCCGGCGGATGAGCTCGAGTACCTGCGGAATCTCGCGCGTGGCAACGGCGATGTTCACCGTCACATAGACGCGCGCGCCAGCCAGGTGCGCGCGGCGGCAGGCCTCGCCAAAGGTTTCGTCGGTGAAGTTGTGGGCGCTGCGGCGGGCGTTGAAGTTGTTGCCCAGACCGCAGTAGATGGCGTTGGCGCCGGCTGCCAGCGCGGCGTTGAACGCCTCGGGCCCACCGGCCGGAGCTAGGAGCTCGGGCACGGGATGCGTGTCTCGATAATTGGGGAAGTGCATCAAAACCTTCCTGGGTGGAGAGCCAACAAAAAGTTCATCCGCAGCCCAGCGCAAATGTGCGGCCACGGATGAACCATTTTGGAACTTCTGGGCGTCTGGTAAGGCCAGATGAACCATGCGTGCGAAAAGACCACGTTGCAGGGTCTACACCAGCTTTGCCCAGCGCTTCTTGCCGCTCTGCAGCACGGTGCCCGCCGAGAAGAGCGCGGGGTCCACGTTGTAGCACTTGGGCGCCACGGCCTTGCCGTCGATCTTGACGCCGCCGCCGTCGATCAGGCGGCGCGCCTCGCCCGTGCCGCTGGCAATCTTCACGTCCACCAGGAGCTTGGCCAGGTAGACCTTGCCCTCGTCGTTCACCTGGACCGTGGAGAGCGGGAACTCCGCGATGTCCTCGGGGACCTCGCCCTTCTTGAACGTGGCGTCGAAGGCCGCCTGGGCGGCATCGCCGGCACCGGCACCGTGGTAGAGGTCGCAGATGTTGCGGGCAAGCTCTCGCTTGAGGGCGTACGGGTCGGCCGTGCCGGCCTTGAACTCGGCGTCGATGGCGTCGATCTGGTCCACCGGCAGCGTGGAGCACAGGCGGAAGTAGAGCGGCACCAGCTCGTCGGTGATGGACATGATCTTGCCGTACATGTCGTCGGCCGGATCGGTGAGGCCAACGTAGTTCTTGTAGGACTTGGACATCTTCTTCACGCCGTCGGTGCCCACGAGCAGCGGGACCGTGAGCGCAACCTGCGGCTCCATGCCCATGGCACGCATGAGGTCGCGGCCGGCAAGCAGGTTGAAGATCTGGTCGTTGCCGCCCATCTCGACGTCCGCCTTCACCACGACGGAATCGTAGGCCTGCAGCACCGGGTAGATGAACTCGTGCAGGGCGATGGACTGGCCGTTGGTGTAGCGGTTGTGGAAGTCCTCGCGCTCGAGGATGCGCGCCACGTTGAACTGGCTCATGAGCTTGAGCATCTTGGAGAGGTCGAGGGGCTTCAGCCAGTCCCCGTTGTGGACGATGGTGGTCTTGTCGGGGTCGAGGACCTTCATGGCCTGCGCCACGTAGGTCTTGGCGTTAGCCTCGACCTGCTCCTCCGTCAGCGGCGGACGGGTGGAGTCGCGGCCGGACGGGTCGCCGATAAGGGCGGTGCCGTTGCCAATGATGAGCGTGACCTTGTGGCCCAGGTCCTGGAACTGGCGCATCTTGCGCAGGGGGACCGCATGGCCGAGGTGAAGGTCGGGGCTGGTGGGATCCACGCCCAGCTTGACGTTGAGCGGCACCCCGCGCTCAAGCTTCTTGCGAAGCTCGTCCATGGGCACAATCTGCATGGTGCCCGACGTGATGACCTTCAGCTGTTCTTCGACTGGCAGCAAAGCTCTGTCCTCCGTGTGAGTTCGTATGTCTTCGCGGACCGCACCCGCGGCCGCGCACGCACAAGGATAGCGCAGGTTGAGCCTGGCTTCTACGAGCAGATGGAGACCCAAGGCCCTACTAACCCGTTACACCTTTGCCCTTAAATGCCCACGGTTTCATTATCTTTTCGTAACCAATCGCACGCTGCAGCTGAGCAACGCCCATCGACAGGCAGAGAGACACAAGCGCAAAGACCACAAACCGGCTGATAATGTTCGGGAATACGGCGCTAGACACAAATAGGGGCACAATGCTGCCAATCATGTACTGAATCCCCGAGCATTCGCCAAATTTATGAAGTACAACTTTAAAGAGATGGATGCGTGAAATGACGCAAATTGAAAATGCCACAATAGACAAAGCTAGAAACGAATCGGCGGGAAGCGTAACCACCCCCCGGACAACGATCATTCCGACGAAACATACCGCCGAACACAAACCCGATGCCACCGGATTCTTCTGCGACATATTCTTCAGACGCCCGAGCAGGTCCTTTTCCGAAAGATAGATACCGAGAGAAAAAGAGAAGATATAGAAAAGAAACCAATCGGTGTGCATCTCTACGTCTCCGATTGCCAAATATGCCACCCATGGCAAAAAGCAGACGGCAAGAAAAGCTCTCCCAAATCGTTTGACTCCCCTATGGAGTAATGGATACAGCAGGTAGAACATCAACGCTGCTGACATGTACCACCACGGACCGGAGAGAGTCGGAGTCCTAAGCAGCTCTGCCAAGCCAAGAACGTCCAAGAGCATGTTCCCGGCTAAACCAATGCCGCCCTCCCCATACACTGAGAGAGGGGCTGTTCCCGAAAAGCACAACAAGATAGCCACGACGAGGTAGCACGCCCAGAACGATGTCAGCAGCGACCAAATATGCCTTAACGCAAATCGTAATTCGTCAACATTTTTTCGCTTCCA
>CAJMLD010000157.1 GCA_905214175.1 uncultured bacterium | reverse complement strand
CGACGTTGATCAGGGCGTAGTTGGTAACAAACTGGTCGTCGTAACGGCCATCGTATGACCTCCTCGGGGGCGTCAGCCTGCCGCGGGGCAAAGCGCCCGCGGGAGAGCCCACCAATGATCTGGCGCTGCACCCGCAGGCCGGTCACGTAGCCGTCCTGAGACTCGATGGCGATGGGCGCGTGAAGCTCGAGAAGCTCGCAGCCCTCGGCCTTGGCGCCCGCGATCTCCTCGTCCTGGGCCGTCATGTCGGCGACACGACGGCGGTAGACGATGGTGACCTTCTTGGCGCCCAGACGGATGGCCGAACGGGCGACGTCCATGGCCACGTTGCCGCCGCCAATCACGCAGACGCGCTCGTGCGAGAAATCCGGACGGACCTCGTCGCCCAGGGCGCGCAGCATCTCGACAGCAGAGAGCACGCCCACCGAGTCCTCGCCCGGAAGCCCCAGCTTGCGGTCGAGGTGCGCACCAATGGCCAGGTAGACGGCATCGTAGTCTTTGCGCAGCGCAGAGAGGTCGTCGACCTTGGCATCGCACTCCGCCTTGATTCCGCAGTCGAGGATCCACTGGATCTCGGCGTCGAGGCGCTCGTGCGGCAGGCGGTAGTTAGGGATGCCATAGCGGAGCATGCCGCCCAGCTTGTGGCGCGCCTCGAAGATGGTGACGTCGTGGCCCATGACCGCAAGGTAGTACGCGCACGAGAGGCCCGCCGGGCCACCACCCACCACGGCCACGCGCTTGCCGGTCTTCTCGGCCATATTGGGACGGTAGCCCTTCTCCATGTGGTCGACGGCATAGCGCTTAAGACCGCGGATGTTCATGGGGTCGTCGACCATGCCGCGACGGCAATTCATCTCGCAGGGGTGCTCGCAGACGTAGCCGCAGACCAGCGGCAGCGGATTGTCCTTGCGGATGAGACGAACCGCGTCCGTGTAGCGGCGCGCCTCAACCAGGCTGATGTAGCCTGGGATGTCCACGCCCGCCGGGCAGCCGGAGACGCAGGGCACAAGCTGACTCTGCGTGAAGCCGCACGCATGCTTCTGGACGTGGTGCTCGAAGTCATCGCGAAAGCCCCGGATGGCCGTGAGCGCCATGTCGCCGGCCTCGTAGCCAATGGCACAGTCGGCCGAGAGGTAGATCGTGCGCGCCGTGCGCTCAATGAGGTCGAGCGTGTGCTCGTCTGCGCGATTCTCCAGGACGTCGTTCAGAAGGTCCGAGAGAGCTCGCAGACCAACGCGGCAGGGCGTGCACTTGCCGCAGCTCTGTGTTGCGCACATGTTGACGTACGCCGCGGTAAACTCCACCGGGCAGGGGGCGAGCGAGCTTACCGCAAGGCGCCTTCCAAGCGCCTCGTGCAGACTGTCCATGACAGCCTGGGCCTCGCTACGCTGCATCACATGAAGCCTAGCCATAAGGTCCTCTCTCCTTGTCTCTGTCGCCCAACCCAGGTCCCCACCCGGGAAGACGCATAACGTTTAAAGTTTCTCGGTTGACGGCCCTACGCCAACCGTCAATCCGCGAACGGTGAAAGAAGGGGGATGGGCGCTATCCCCATCTCCCTGAACGGTGTATTTGTGAAGCTGTGCGGACGTTCCCAGTCGCCCATGGCGAAAGGAGCGCCGGCGTGCCTAGACCATCTCTTCCGGATGGAACACCTCGTCAAAGCGCTCTGGGGTGAGAAAGCCCAGCGCAACGCAGGCGTCACGGAGGCTCGTTCCCTCATCAAAGGCCTTGTGGGCGACCTTGGCCGCGTTCTCGTAGCCAATATAGGGGTTGAGGCAGGTGACCAGCATGAGCGAGCGGTGCAGGTTCTCGTCCATGCGCTCGCGGATGGGCTCGATTCCGGCAACGCACCGCTCGTCAAAGGAGCGGATGGCGTCGGCCAAGAGCCGCGTTGACTGCAGGAAGTTGTAGGCGATGACCGGCATGAAGACGTTGAGCTCAAAGTTGCCTTGGCTCGCCGCGAAGCCTATGGTGGCGTCGTTACCCATGACCTGGACGGCCACCATGGTCACGGCCTCGCACTGCGTGGGGTTGACCTTGCCTGGCATGATGGAGCTGCCCGGCTCATTGGCAGGAATGCGAATTTCGCCCAAGCCGCAGCGGGGACCCGACGCCAGCCAACGCACGTCGTTGGCAATCTTCATCATGTTGGCGGCCAGCGTGCGCACCGCGCCGTGCGCAAACGCAACGGCGTCCTTGCCCGAGAGGGCAGCGAACTTGTTTGGCGCCGAGACAAACGGCATGCCCGTAAGCTGCGCCACCTCCGCGGCAACGGCGGTATCGAAGCCCGCAGGCGCATTGAGCCCGGTTCCCACGGCGGTACCGCCAAGGGCCAGGCGATACAGCCCCGGGAGTATTGCCTCAAGCTGCTCGCGCGAGTCCTCCAAGAGGCCGCGCCAGCCGGAAACCTCCTGCGAGAAGGCAATGGGCACGGCGTCCTGCAGGTGCGTGCGTCCGCACTTCACGATGCCCGCGCTTCTCTCCTCGAGCTGCCGCAGCGTTGCCACGAGCTGGTCGATTGCGGGGAGAAGGTCTTTCGTGATGGCCGTGGCGGCGGCGATGTGCAGCGCCGTGGGGAAGGTGTCGTTCGAGCTCTGGCTCATGTTCACGGTGTCGTTGGGGTGTAGGCGCCGCTCGCCGGCAAGGGCGTTACCGCGGTTGGCGATGACCTCGTTGACATTCATGTTGGACTGCGTGCCCGAGCCCGTCTGCCACACCACGAGCGGAAACTGCCCGTCAAGCTTGCCGGCAAGAATCTCGTCTGCCACCCGGGCAATGAGTGCGGCGTCCTTCTCGTCCATGCGGCCAAGCGACGCGTTTGCCAGGGCGGCCGCCTTCTTGAGCACCGCAAACGCGTGGATTATCTCGATTGGCATGCGCTCGGTGCCTATGGGGAAGTTCTCGTGGCTGCGCTGGGTCTGGGCGCCCCAGAGGGCGTCAGCGGGAACCAGCACCTCCCCCATCGAGTCGTGCTCGCTGCGGTACTCCATGCGCTTGTCTCCTATTCCGCAGGGGTCGCGGGGGCGGGGGCGTCATCGGCGGGCATCGCGGCCTCGGCGGGCGTCGCCGCATCGGTGTCCTCGACAGACACGGCATCCTCTGTCAGCGGCTCCCCGTCTGCTGCGGCACCCCCTTCCTCCTCGTCGTCTGCCTCGCGACGCTTCATGCCGGAGACGATCGCCGAGACGACCTCGCTCTGGTCGCGCCCGGCCACACCGAGGTCCGCGCGAACACCGCGGAAGCGCGGGCTGTGACGGAACTCGTCGGCCAACGTCGCGTTGGTGCGCGCGTTGCAGAGGGCTCCCAGGTCGCGCTGGATCTCGTCCATGTACTGGCTCATCTGCGCGCGCTCGTCGCCCAGCACCACACCAAGGCGGTTGGCCACGTAGTGGAGCTCCTTGGCGTCGCGGCGGGCATCGTAGACCGCGTTGGCGCTGGAGAGGTCAAGCCCAAAGAGTGCCTGGTCAAGGGCATCAAGTTCCTCGTCAAAGCGAGATCTGAGGTCCCCCTCGCTCAGTCCGCGCGCAAGCACGGACTTCTTCCAGCGAAAGGCCGAGAGCTCCTCTACCAGCGCATCGAGCTTCTTGACAAGCCCCTTCTTGCGAACGAGCTCCATGAACGAGCTGCGCTCAAGCTTACGCTCGTGGGCGCACGCAATGGGCAGCAGGCTGTTCTCGCCAAGCTCGCCCGCCTCCACGAGGTCGTCGACCGTCTGGGAGAAGATGTCTATCCCACGCAGGCGCGCGGTGGCGTCAAGCAGGTTGCGCAAGACCTTGTCGGCACGCTCTGCCTGCTTTTTGGACTCCCACGGCGAGAGGAACGAGACAAGCGAGCGGAGCCGACGCACGGCCATGCGGAAGTCGCAAAGGGCACTGACGTCGTCGGGGGCGCCGAAGAAGCGCTCGGCGCTAGCGGCAAGCTCGCCGGCAGATGCGGTGACCTCGCCCTCGATGGAGACAAGCGACCCCCACACGCTGGGCTTGGGACCATCGACAAACCACAGGAGGGATGCGGCTACAGGTGCGGCTTGGGTCTCCTCCCCCGCCGCTTCGGCAGAGGGCTGGGACAGCTCGAGCGCAAGCGCGGTACCCTTGCTCAGCCTGACTTCATGGCCAAGCAGGTGGGTGGCAATAACGTCGAGCGAGGGCACGTGGCCGACGATAACCACGGTCTCCTCGGGCGTAGTGGAAATCTGCGCGAGAATGGCGTCAACGTTCTGGTCGTAGAGGGTCTGGTCAACCTCGATGCCATCGACACCCAGGACGTTTGCAATCACCTGCGCCGTCTGCATTGCCCGCACGGCCGGACTCGACCACACGTTGACGTCGTCAGTAATTAATAGCTTGTTTAATTTGATCATCTGGAATTCCTGAACCGCCATGTAA
>CAJMLD010000156.1 GCA_905214175.1 uncultured bacterium | reverse complement strand
GGGAGGAACTGCCTCGTCAGCTGGGTGAGCACGTCTTCCATTGCAACCTCCATCTTTCCTGATGATGGAATTGTCGCAATTGGGGGTCCTGCTGCGTGTACTGTGCATAGGACACTTATCCAAAGCGGTCTAACACAACGCAATTATTGAACGATAATTCTTGTGAGAATGACATATTGCCAGTTGAGGGAAAATAATTACGGAAAATCGCGCAATAATTGAGAAGAAATAGCATCGTGCCTGGCCTCCAAGGCCCTGGCCAGCCGCGCCCACCGGGCAGCCGGACCCACCCTGCCGGCAGCGCCCTTCTCGGCCCCTATAGGACCATGTCTACCTCCACAATCTGGGGGTCCTTGAGTCGCTGGATTCCACGCTGATCGCGTTCGACCTGCTTGCGCGCATAGCTGCGTCCTTGTTCCCAGCCGAGAAGCGACCAGATGAGTGTTTGCCTCCGATCGCAGACAGCTCGCGACGCAAGAGCGCGACGGCTTTCGGTCATGTCTTTGCCGGAGAGAAGCTCAATTGTTCGGAACACCTCGACCATAAGCGCGTCGAATCCGCCCTTGCGGTAGAGGTCCTCACTCGTAGCCGGAAGAACCACAAGCCCCTGAGCAGCAAGTTCCCTGTTGCGACGCAGGTCATCAAGGAACTTCTCGCGCACTGCTCGGCGCGTGCTTTCCAGGATGGCCGCCGCCGTCTTGTCATTTGGGGCCAGGGCGCACGCCCGCGCTGCTTCGATGACGCTGTCTAGGTCAAGGTGGTAGAAGCTGTCGTAATTGATTCCCACGCATGTCCCAGGGACGAGGATGTCCGGCACGCGCGACGTGCGGGTCCCGGAGCGAGTCAGCTCGTCCGCTGCGGTCTGGCGGTCGTTGAGCACGAGCCGCCCCATGCCGTACCCCAGGTACTCAAGCGGCAGGGCCATAAGGGCTGCGATAACCGCTTCCGCAGGGGACCACGCGTTGTTGGCTACGTACCCAATGACCCGCCTGGATTGGGCAACGCCGGCATTACCCTCGCACTGCGAGAGGAACCGCTCGATCTTCTCGACGCTTGTTGCAGGGGGAATGCCGTAGGCAATGGCACCCCCGCGAGGGTCTGAGGGGTTTCTTGAGAAGCTTCCGGTTAGTTCGTAGCCGAGGAGGGCCTGGACTTCCGGCCGCATAACGGTGCCCATCTCCACAAAGGCAAGCTCGGGCGAGGCAACGCGAAGGCCGTTTCCCGCATCCATGTACGCATTTTTGGGGAGCGAGGCGGTGTGAATGATTGACGAGAAGGCCTTGGAGCGGATGCGGTCGCGCTCGCTTGAGACGGCGACCTCAATGGGACGGTTTCCCAGCGCGCTACGCGCTAGTCCCAGTTTCGAAAGGTCGATGCAGCTTGCGCTCCACCGCCGCCTGCCCTCTGGGAGTTCCGGCGCGGCGATGCCGGTTCTTCTCAGCGATGCGATGCCTCCCTGTACGCCGGGAGCCATGCCGCAGCGGATGGACCTGATGGCCGCAAGTGCGCTAAGGCGATCAAGCGTGAGGTTCATGGGCATCTCCAGCCTGTTTGGCAGAAATTATTGCGCGTTATTCCTAGATTAGATGAAGTTCAACCAGATAATATCTGGATATCAAGTAATTTCGCGCAATAATTCGGCCGTCGGAGAAGACCGAGTACGAACCGGCGGCGAGAAGCGAGAAGGACCGAGTACGAACCGGCGGCGAGAAGCGAGAGCTGCGGCCGCCATCCCGCGCGCTACCATGAGACCAGCGCAGCGCCAGCAGTCGGGTGCCGATTTGCACGAGAAGGGAAGCAGCATGTACAACTTCACGTTCCATGTTCCCACCACCATCCACTTTGGAAAGGGCCAGATCTCGCATCTTGCCGAGCTTGCCCAGTACGGCAAGAAAGTCCTGCTCTGCTATGGCGGAGGCTCCATCAAGCGCAACGGTATCTACGATGAGGCGCTGCGCATTCTCGGCGAGGCTGGTGTGGAGGTTGAGGAGCTCTCCGGCGTCGAGCCCAACCCCCGCATCCAGACCGTCCGTCGCGGCGTCGAGACATGCAAGGCGTCGGGCGTTGACATGGTCCTCGCCATCGGTGGCGGCTCCACGATTGACTGCGCCAAGGTGGTTGCTGCGGGCGCCCGCTATGATGGCGACCCCTGGGACCTGGTCATTCATCCCGAGAAGATCACAGATGCGCTCCCCATCTTCTCGGTTCTCACGCTCTCCGCGACCGGCTCGGAGATGGACGCATTCGCTGTGATTTCGGACATGACCAAGAACGAGAAGTGGGGCACTGCCGGCGAGTGCCTAAAGCCCACGATGTCCATCCTCGATCCCACCTACACCTTCACCGTCTCGCGTCGCCAGACGGCGGCGGGCACGGCGGACATGATGAGCCACACCTTCGAGAACTACTTCACCATGGAGCCAGGCGCCTATGTTCAGCAGCGCATGGCCGAGGGGCTTCTCCGCACGATGATCCACTACGGCCCCGTCGCGCTCGAGGAGCCGGACAACTACGAGGCCCGCGCAAACCTCATGTGGGCTGCTTCGCACGCCATCAACGGTCTGGTAGAGGCCGGCGCCGCCAACGCGTGGTGCGTACACCCCATGGAGCACGAGCTCTCTGCCTTCTACGATATCACCCACGGCGAGGGGCTGGCCATCCTTACCCCGGCCTGGATGGAGCACGTGCTTTCCGTGAAGACGGCACCTATGTTCGCTACCTACGGCCGCAATGTCTGGGGTCTCCAGGGCACCGACGACATGTCCGTTGCACGCGACGCCATCGCCAAGACGCGTGAGTTCTTCTTTGTCACCATGGGTATGCCTGCCAACCTGCGCGCGGTCGGCATCGATGACGAGAAGAACTTCCGTGTGATGGCCGAGAAAGCCGCTGCTGGCAGCAAGGGCAGCTTCGTGCCCCTTACGGCCGACGACATCGTGGAGATCTACCGAGCGGCGCTGTAGCGTCAACGCTACAAGCACCGCAAGCAAGCGCCCCTCTCGGCACGTGGCCGCGAGGGGCGCGTTGCGCCGAGATGCGCTGGCCACCGCACTCCCGGTTACGGTTTTTCCCTCCCGTTACGCCAGCGGCTCCACGTGCGTTGGCACGCCGCCCACGTACGAGAGGGATGGCTCGCCGGCAATGAGCGGCCGCGCGTAGCGCAGGAACGTCTCGGTCACGCCCATGCCATCCTCCCGAATCATCTCTGCAGGTACGGTCTTCACGGCGTTGGCCACGCGGTTCACGTCCACCAGGTCGTAGCGCACCTCGTACGGCGCATCGGACGCACGCACCAGAGCGCTCATCACGCCCGAAGCACCATCGAGGGCGGCACCTACGCCGCGGGCACCCAAGCCGGCGGCCTCGGTGAGGTCGGTCTGACTGGCCAGATGGGCGGCGCAGCGCTGCGTGGTGCAGAGCTCGACGGCACGCGTCTTGCATCCCAGCTCGCGCTTGGTAACGTCTGCCAGGTAGCGGCTCGTGCCCGAAAGCGCGGCTGCGTGTCCAAAGGCGTCGACGCGCGCCGTAGAGCCCGCGCGCTCGCAGATAAGCGTGCCGTCTGCTGTGCGCACGCCCTCGCTCACGGCAACCACCACGGTGTTCTTCTCGGCGAGAAGCCCTGCGAGCCTCTGGAGCAGTGCCTGCTCGTCAAGCGGGACCTCGGGGAGAAGCACCAGGTCGGGCGCGTGACCACCTGCCTCGCCGGCAAGCGCCGACGACGCCGCAAGCCAGCCGGCGTCTCGGCCCATGATCTCGACGAAGGTCACGCTCTTGAGGTCGTAGACGTCGGCGTCGCAGGCAAGCTCGTCGACCGTAGCGGCTATGAACTTGGCCGCGCTGCCATAGCCAGGCGTGTGGTCGGTAAGGATGAGGTCATTGTCGATAGTCTTGGGCACGCCCACAAAGCGAATCTGCGAGCCCGTGGCCTCGCCGTAGCGTGAAAGCTTGGCGATGGTGTCCATCGAGTCGTTGCCGCCAATGTAGAGCACCGTGTGGGCACCTAGCTCGGCAAACCGCTTGAAGAGCGTGTGGTAGGGCGTCTCGTCCTCGGTGGGCTTTGGCAGCTTGTAGCGGCAGCTTCCCAGGTAGCTCGACGGCGTGTGCGAGAGAAGCTCGAGCTCCGCCGGCCCGGCGAGCTTCTCGTCCAGGTTTACCGTACGGCCCTCGAGAAGGCCCTGGATGCCGTAGCGCATACCCAACGCGCTGAGGCCGGCCGCTCGCGCAGCGCACACAACTCCTGCCAGGCTCGCGTTGATCGCCGCCGTGGGTCCGCCGGACTGCCCAACCAGCACAGTGTTACCCAAAGCCATATGTGCCCCTCTCGCACGTGTTTACCTGGAAAGAGGATACCGCACGTAGCTGCGGTGGGCCCTCCCGCACAGGGACTGTGTTATCGCTTCCTAGTTCGTAAGCT
>CAJMLD010000155.1 GCA_905214175.1 uncultured bacterium | reverse complement strand
AGGATGCCATCCCCTGGCCTCGATTGCTGTTCTTCGGCTGCTGCCGATGCTCTATGCAATGCATAGTATCCCATGGCGCGGTTTTCAACTGCTTAACGTGAGTATTGCACAGCACAAGGGCCGACAAGATAGTTTTATCCAATACGCTGCAGCCAGAAGAACGAGTTCAGTGAAGAGGCGCTGGCCACCAAGTTTCGGTTCGTCAATCTGGCTGCCTGCCTGGTGCTGATGGTCGCGACCACCGTACTTCTGACATCCACGTACAGAAACGTGGCGGACGTTGCAGGAGCTGGCGGCGGGCTGCTGGGGATAATCCCGCTGGTGCTTTTGTACGTGCTGTTCCTGCGGGGGATTCGTTACGCAATCCGACTGGCCTCCCCGACGAGGCTGGTCGAGTCTATCGCAAAGAGCATTCTGTCGGCATTCCAGCAGAACGGCACCATCCGTTCGGAGAACGCTCGCGTTGAGGTCAGCGGGGACTCGAAAGGATTGGCAATTGACTGCACCTTGCGGGGCGGAACGCTGAGGGAGAAGCAACTCTTTGCAGAGGCTATGAGAGAGCTGCTGTCTCCCATGAGCAACCTGCGGTATGTTGTCCTGAAACGGGTACTTCGCATGCCGCAATACTCTTTCAGCATGGCATGCCCCTCCCTGCTTGGAAACAACAAGCAAAACGCGGAGCTGTTCCAAAATGCATTGAAGCGGCAGCTGGGGGACGTGTCAGTTGTGTACGTAAGAAGCGAGGCCGGGCACGCCATTTACAGGAAATGTGCCAAGCGGAGCTTCGTCAATTATGAAATCAACGCCTGCGGAGCCATTGTTCGCAAAGAGGTGTACTAGGCAGGGGTGGGCGCCTTCTGGCTCATGACGGCTTTCCTGCCTTTCCCGTCCGAGAGCAGGAGGTTCTGCCCAAAATTTGCGGTTGACGGCCTTTTTCGGGGATTCCGCTTAGTATCACCTAGCGGGTGCCATTTCGCTACCTGCGGCTCCGCAAAAAGTTAGTGTTTTCGTGCTCGTCGATTCGCTCAAAATGGGCCGTCAACCGCAAATTTTGGACACCGGCCCGTGCTGACCCCCGGATGGCCCGCGCCGACCTCCGGAGAACCTCCGCTGCCGCCTTGGCCCCGCTCTCGTGGGGTAGGTCGCATGTGCGCACCGCCCTGCGCTATAATCACTAGGACTTATGTCGTTTCTACCGTCCTCGTCTTGCGAGGACTTTGAGAGGAGACCCCATGGCCGGTGTCGTTCCGGGAACGCTCAAGGTGTCTAACGACTGCATTGCAGACCTGGCCGGCTATGCCGCGCTGGAGTGCTATGGCGTCGTTGGCATGGCGGTCATCGACGAGCAGGGCGGCGTTGCGCAGCTCCTGCCCACCAACCGCCTTCGCCGCGGCATTGACGTTGACGTCACCTCGGATGGGCACCTCTCCGTCGACCTTCACGTCATCGTCGAGCAGGGCGTCAACATGGCATCCGTCGTGAACAACCTCACCAGCTCGGTCAAGTTCATCCTGAAGCAGATTGCCGAGCTCGATGACGTCAAGGTCACTGTCCACATCGAGGGCCTCCGCTCCAATCGCTAGGCCGCCGCAGAGAAAGAACAGAGGTCCAAATAAGATGATCGCGTCAGTCATCCGCACGTGCTTCCCCGTGGCGGCAAACGTCGTTGCCGAGCGAGCCGAGGAAATCAACAAGCTCAACGTCTTCCCCGTTCCCGACGGCGACACCGGCACCAACATGTCGCTTACCCTGGGAACCGTCGTCAAGGAGGTGGAGGCGCTCCCACAGGACGCCACCATCGAGGACATTGCCAAGGCAATTACCCACGGCTCGCTCATGGGCGCGCGCGGCAACTCCGGCGTCATCACCTCGCAGATTCTGCGCGGCCTTGCCGAGGGACTCTGCGACGCCAAGGACCAGGACAACCCCACGGCCCCCGATATTGCGCACGCCTTCCGCCGCTCGGTGAAGGTTGCCTTCAAGGCAGTTCGCAAGCCGGTCGAGGGCACCATCCTCACCGTCCTGCGTGACATGTCCACCCGCGCCGACCAGCTCGAGAAGACCCACATCTCTGCCACCGAGATGCTCGATGCGCTCGTCATCGAGGCCTACGAGTCCGTTGCGCGCACGCCCGAGCTTCTCCCCGTCCTCAAGGAGAACGGCGTAGTCGACTCCGGCGCCTTTGGCTTCGCCACCTTCTTCGAGGCCTTCGTGAACGCCGTCGAGGGCAAGGCCGGCGAGATCTCCGACTTCAAGACCACCGTCGACTCCGCAGACGCCAAGGCAGCCGTCTCCTCCAAGGTTGCCATCGAGCTCAACGACGACTGGGAGGGCTCGCAGTACCGCTACTGCAACGAGTTCCTCTTCCACGCTAACGACGAGTCCTTCGACCGCGACGCCGCGCTTGCGTTTCTCGCCACGATGGGCGACTGCGAGCTGCTCGTGGGCGAGTACCCGGACTTCAAGGTGCACGTGCACTCCAACACGCCCGACAAGGTCCTTGCCTACATGCTCGAGCGCGGCCAGATCTTCGAGGTCTTCATCCACAACATGGACCTCGAGGCCCACGAGCGCACGGCAAAGATCGCTGCCGACAAGGCCGCCGAGGAGAAGGCCCCCAAGAAGCCGCTTGGCTTTGTTGCCGTTGCGGCAGGCTCTGGCGAGGCGTCAATCCTCACCTCGCTCGGTGTTGACGTGGTTGTCTCCGGCGGACAGACCATGAACCCCTCCACGGCAGACATCCTCGCTGCCGTCGAGAAGACCAATGCCGAGAACGTCATCGTGCTTCCCGACAACGGCAACATTCGCATGGCCGCCGAGGCTGCAGCCTCTGCCTGCGAGGACGCGCACGTTGCCGTGGTCCCCACCAAGACCGTCCCCCAGGCCTTCTCGGCAATGTTTGCGGCGGACCCCGAAGGCACCCTCGAGGATAACGTCGATGCCATGGCCGAGGCCGTCTCTGAGGTCCGTGGCGGCGAGGTCACGCGCGCCGTGCGCGACTCCCAGGCCGCCGATGGCTCGCCCATCCACGCCGGCGACGTCATGGGCATCGAGGACGGCGCCATCACGGTTGTGGGCTCCTCGGTCAAGGACGTCACGGTCGAGCTCATTCGCCGCATGCAGGAGGCTGAGGAGGGCGACACCCTCACCATCCTTGCCGGCAAGGACCTCGACGACGCCTCCTTCCAGGAGATCCTCGATGCCGTCTCCGCCGCTGAGCCCTCGCTCGAGCTTGACTCTCACCGCGGGGAGCAGCCGCTCTATCCCATCGTCTTCTCCATCGAGTAACCGCCCATGGGTGTCCCGCAGCAGCCGCCCGCGGGCAGTGCCCCGAGCGTCGGGGCTGCTGCGGGACGCATAGACAGGACGCTTGCCCTCACGGACGGCGTCTCGCGCCTTCGCTACGTCTCGTCGCGCGGCGCCTCGTCGCGTCTTGATGCTCTGGAGCGGCTTGGCATCCACCGCGTACGCGACCTCTTCCTCCATGTGCCCCATCGCTACGTGGACTACTCCAACGTGGTGCCCATCAGCCATGCGGATGTGGGCAGCGAGGTCACCGTTGTGGGAACCGTCGACAAGGTCGAACTCAAGCGACCCAGACCGCGCCTTACAGTGGTGGAGCTCTACGTGGTCGACGCGACGGGTATCCTCTCCGCGAGCTTCTTTGGCCAGCCCTGGCTTGCTGACCAGGTCAAACGCGGCGACAAGGTGGCGCTTTCGGGGAAGGTGGAGTTCGCCTACGGCTTCAAGCAGATGCGCGCGCCCTTTCACGAGGTGCTTGATGCCAATGCCAGCGCCTCCGCCTACCGCCGCGTGCTGCCCGTGCATCCCGTGGGGGAGGGCATCACCACCTCCTGGATGCGACGAATCGTCTCGTGCGCCCTGGCCGACGTCGGTGACGTTGCGGACTGGCTGCCCGCATCGCTTGTGGCGCGCCATGGTCTCATGACGCTTGGGCGTGCCATCCGCGAGGTCCACTTCCCCCAGACCCTTGCCTCCGCCGAGCAGGCCCGAAGGCGCCTTGCCTACGACGAGCTCCTCTGCCTCCAGGTGGCCCTTCTCAGCCGTCAGGCCATCGAGCTGGGGGCCATTCGAGCTACCGCGCACAAGGTCGCCGGGCCGCACATGGACGCCCTGCTCGAGGCGCTGCCCTTCTCGCTCACGGACGAGCAGCGCGTCGCCGCCGACCAGATCCTTGCCGACATGGCGGCCCCCCGCGTCATGAACCGTCTGCTCCTGGGCGACGTGGGTACCGGCAAGACGGCAGTTGCTGCTGTTGCTCTTGCCGCTGTGGCAGACACGGGAACCCAGGCCGCCGTCATGGCACCCACCTCGGTCCTTGCGCGCCAGTATGCCGAGAAGCTTGGGCCCATCCTGGATGCTGCCGGAATCAGCTGGGCCCTCGTCACGGGTGCCACGCCCGCCGCCGAGCGCGCAGAGACC
>CAJMLD010000154.1 GCA_905214175.1 uncultured bacterium | reverse complement strand
TGAGCCCCACCACCGCGCAACCGTAGTGCTTCACGATGGGCAGCACGTCCGCCATGGTCTGAGCCTTGCCGTTGGTGGAGTTGATCAGCGCCTTGCCGGGATAGCTGCGCACGGCGGCCTCGATCACGGCCGGGTCAGCCGCGTCAATCTGCAGGGGCAGCGTGCTCACGCCCTGGAGCTCCGAGACGAGCTGGCACATCACGGCACGCTCGTCTATCTCGGGAAGCCCTGCGTTCACGTCGAGAATCTGCGCTCCTGCGCGGCCCTGCTCGATGGCCATGTTCATCACGTAGTCGTGATCGCCCGAGCGCAGCGCCTCCTTCATCAGGCGCTTGCCCGTGGGATTGATGCGCTCGCCAATGACGCCCACCTGGCCGTAGGTAAGCGAGCAGATCTCCTGCGCGCTCGACACGGCAAAGCTGTCGCGCACGCGGCGCTCCGCGGGGACGCGTCCGGCGAGAAGCTCGTGCTCGCGGGCTATGTGCTCGGGAGTGGTTCCGCAGCAGCCGCCAATCACGGTGACGCCTGCATCGAGCATGCCCGCCACCGCCTCCGCGTACTCCTCTGGCCCCACGTCGTAGGTGGTCACGCCATCCACCACGTGCGGCAGACCGGCGTTGGCCTGCGCCATCACGGGACAGGATGCCCACGGGAGCATCCGCTCGATGAGCGGCGCCACGGCCGCAGGGCCAAGGCCACAGTTGATTCCCACGACATCCGCACCCAGGGAGGAGAGCGTGACCGCAGCGGCCTCGGGCGTGGTGCCCAGGAACGTGCGGCCGTCCTCCCCAAAGGTCATGGTCACAAACGCAGGCAGGTCGGAGTTCTCGCGCACGGCGAGCAGCGCCGCCTTGGCCTCGGCCAGGTCGGCCATGGTCTCGATCACAAAGAGGTCCGCTCCGGCGGCATCGGCAGCACGCACCTGCTCGGCAAAGAGGTCATATGCGTCGTCAAAGGGAAGCGGGCCCATGGGCTCGAGAAGCTGGCCCGTGGGACCAAGGTCCGCTGCCACATAGCGGGCACCGGCATCGCGCGCACAGGACACCGCCGCCGAGAAGACCTCGCCCACGCTCGCAGCGCCACCAAGCTTGGCCGCATTGGCGCCAAAGGTGTTGGTGGTCACGACCTCGGCTCCGGCAGCGACGTAGGCAGCGTGCACCTCGCGGATCTCGTCGGGGTTGGTCAAGCAGAGCAGCTCCGGCAGCTCTCCGGCCGCAAGCCCACGGGCCTGCAGCTGCGTGCCCATGGCACCGTCAAAGAGCAGGAGCTCCTCTCCACGCAGAACGGCAGCGAGGTGCTCGTCACGCACGCGGCGCGAGCGGGGGACAAGGCGTTCCTTGGGCCAGCGCGCATCTCCCGTGTTGGGTCCTTTGACGCTCATGGGCAGCTCCTCTCGCCGCTAGCCGCGGCAGGTGTGGCCTGTTGGCCGAATGGTGCAGAAGTCGAAGCAGGGGCATCCCGCGCAGCTTGCATGCGTGGATGACTGGATGGTCTCGAAGAGCCCCACCACGGCGGTCACGCTCTTGGTGGGCACCATGAGCAGGGTGTTCGTAAGGGTGATACCCAGTTGGCGCTGGGCATCCAGGGTCTGCAGGAGCACGGGCTGCGTTGCCATGGGCATGTCGCCGTAGCCGGGGCTAAACCGGAAGTTGGCAAAGAGCCCGCGTTCGTGTCCCGCAGCGACGATGGACGCCTCGCAGGCGTCTGCCGCGCGCTCGACCAGCGTTGTGGCGGCAGCGTCAAAGACAACCTGCCCCACGCGGTCTGTGAGCGAGAGGCGCCGCAGCTCGCGCTCGACCCTCATGCCCACGGTCACCGCCATGACGCCAACCGCAACGGCTCCATCCATGTGCTTCTGCATGGAGGTGCCGAGAAGCTCCAGCGACGTGCCAGAAAGACGCACGAAGGGCGTGCCGTCATCCTTGGTGCCGTGGCCCTCCACCTCAAAGATGCGCCAGACGCCCCGGGGTGCGCCAATGGAGAGGCAGCGCGCCATACCGTCGTCGATGCGCCCCTCGAGCTCGGGCGTCATGCTTTGGCCGGCATACCCCATGTAGCGCAGGACCTCGGAACGGTCAATGGAGTCTATGGCATACGACTCAGCCATCGATCTACCCCAGGTATCCCATGTTGGCAAGTGCGTCGTGGGTGGCGCGGGCAATCTCGGGGTGGTTCATGCTGTAGATGTGGATGCCGTCGATGCCGTTCCTGGCGAGGTCGCAGATCTGCTCACAGGCGTACTCGATGCCCGCGCGCGCCTGGTCCTTGGGATCGTCTCCCGCACGCACGAGGCGCTTCACGACCTTGGCGGGGATGGATGCACCGCAGTTAAACGCCATGCGCTGAATCTGCTTGACGCTTGTGAAGGGCATGATGCCGGCAACGATGGGAAGCTTGATGCGATAGCGCAGGCACTGCTCGCGGAAGCGGTAGAAGTCATCGTTATCGAAGAAGAGCTGCGAAACCAGGAAATCTGCACCCGCCTCCTGCTTGATGCACAGCGCGCGCATGGACTCGTCGAGCGATGCGGACTCCACGTGACCCTCGGGGTAGCACGCAGCACCAATGCACAGCGAGGGAGCCATCTTGCGAAGATGCGCAATGAGGTCGGAGGCATGAGCAAAGTCGACCACGCCCACGCCGGGCCTGCGATCACCACGAAGCGCAAGCACGTTCTGGATGCCCGCGGCGCTCAGGCTGTCCACGTAGGCATCAACGTCAGCACTCGTCGCCCCCATGCAAGTGAGGTGCGCCAGGGCGGTAACCCCAAGCTCCCCCTCAATCCTTGCAGCGATGGGAACCGTGTTCGCCGAGTTGCCCGAGCCACCCGCGGAGTACGTCACAGAGATCCAGTCCGGCTTGTTCTCCGCAATCTGGGAGGCAACGCGATATGCCTCCTCGAGCGGCATCTCCCCCTTGGGCGGAAAGATCTCGAACGAGAGCGTCTGTCTCGCCGCGAGCTTGTCGGTAATTCTCATGGCTCCCCAATCACACAGAAATGACCCCGAGCTTGTAACAACACATGGTAGCCCCGCCTTGCCCTGAGCTGCAGCCGGTTTACGAGATGGCTACGAGAAGGACCGCTGGCAACGGGCGCGTGCCACCCCTAATCGCGCATGAACGAGGGCATCTTGCCCGCCGCAGTGGAACGGGCAATGTCAAAGATAGCGTCTGCTACCGCATCCTCGTCCGCCCGGCCTATGTGCCAACGCGCCGCGCTGGCGGCAACCGGCGTGGCGTTGGCAACCGCAACGGAGTTCGCGAAGCGCGTGAGGAGGGGGAGGTCGTTCTCGGCATCGCCAAAGCAGCAGACCTCGTCGTTCGTGAGGCCAAGGTTACGGGCAAGCCACTCCCCCGCCACGCCCTTGTCCCAACCTGCTGGAAGGATGTCGATGTGTGGGCGTTCCTGCATGGGGAAGACAAAGTCGAACTCGGGACAGATGTTCTTGAGAGCAGCGCGCACTTCTCGGCCCCGCACAAAGTCTCCCACCACACGTACGTTCGCCTTCACCACGGGACGGTTGGGAACCTCGTCAACGCTTCCCGACACGGCGAAGAAGTACGGAACTCGGTACTTCTCGAGGTAGTCGGAGGGAGCTCTCACCGCGTACTGCTCGCCCGTATCCACGTAGTCGACGACGAGCCACGCATCGTTCATGCTGTCGAGAAGCTTCGCGCAGCGGCGGAGCACCCCCAGGTCGAGAGGAACCTCGTGGACGAGCTTGCCGTCCACGTATATGAGCTGACCATTGTCGGCCAGAACCGTCGCGAGACAGGCCTCGTCGTTGTCGAACATCCAGGGAAGCGCAGATGGAGCCCTCCCCGTGGCGGGAGCAAAGTGCACGCCGGCGGCCTGGGCCGCATGGATGGCCGCGCGAGCATGCGGCGTAACGATGTGCTCGCCAGCCCATGCCAGTGTGTTATCCAAATCCGAGAGGATGAGCTTTATCACGATGTCCCCCAAACAGCCGTTGCCACGGCAGATACAGGCCTTGCCCAACGAGTGTAACGCGATGCAAACGCACCGACATTGCGGCCGTCAAGCACCCCGACGTAGGGGGAGACGACCGGGGCGCGAGGCCGCGCACTCGAAGGGCAAGACCATTCGACAGGGGGCGACACGGGGTCGCATGACCCAGCCGAACCGCCGGCGGGTGTTGGGGGACCGCCAGTGGCTCACCTATCGTACGACTACCGCCGCCCTCCCAACACTAAAAAACTTTTTATGAAACAAATTGGAAGGAACGCAAGGTGTGAACGGTCAAAATGCTCGGTAGGCGGTCAAAATGACCATTGACGCAAGAACCTCGGGAGCAAGTGGAAACGAGATTGGAAAGGACCCACCACGGCCTTGCGCTCGCCCAAAGAGCCAGGCGCCAAGGCAGCACGCCATCGCTGGGCAAGGGTTGCGGATTTGCAGCGATTCCAGTCGGGATTTTGCAAGGGA
>CAJMLD010000153.1 GCA_905214175.1 uncultured bacterium | reverse complement strand
TATGCAGAGCACACGATAATCCCGTTCGTTAGAGCCTTTTTGTGCACCTAACAAACCGGAATGTAGGCCTGGCTATGCAAACTGTACATCTGGCAATCCAAACGAGAGCAGCTTTCGGGGCGACCCTGAATTTCCTGCCAAGCAGCCGACACGCCAACTATGCAGACAGGCGTCCCCGACAGAAAAACAGATTGTCCGCGCTGCTCACAGCCCCAGCCCCGCAGCGCCCTTCGTGCGGAAGAGCTCGATCATCTCGCCCGTAAGGCTGGCATGGTCGTTAGCGCGTTCAAGCGGGATCTCCTCCGGGGAAAACCAACGTGCCTCGGCCAGCTCCTGATGGTCGGTGCGTATGCGACGGCTGCCGTCCACGCGGCACCAGAAGCCCACAAGCAACGTGTCCGAGAAGGGCCAGGGCTGGCTCTTGTAGAAGCGCAGGTCGCGCACGCGCAGCCCCACCTCTTCCATGACCTCGCGGCGCACGGTGTCCTCAACCGACTCGCCAATCTCGGTGAAGCCGGCGACGAGTGCCCACAGCTTGAGGGAGCGCCCCTGGTAGCGCGTGAGGACAATCCTCTCGCCATCCGTTACGGCAGCGATGATGCCCGGCTGGATCTTGGGATAGACAATCTTTGCGCAGTTGGGGCACACAATCTCCCGGCTGTGCGGAGCGAGCTCCATCTCGTGTCCGCAGCGCGAGCAGTAGCGGTTGTCCCGGTACCACGCGGCAAGCTGCGAGCCCACGGCAGCGGCAAACGCGAGGTCGGCGGGCCCCACGCCACGCAGCCAGCCAACGCGCTCGTAGGTAAAGCCCGCTGGCGCGGAGACGTCCTCGTCGAGTGCCAGGAAGAAGTCCTCCTCGCCAATGCGAAACGCAAACACCATGCGCTCGGGCTGCGTGGGATAGTCCGCGAGCCGCGGGAGGTCGATTGTCTCGCCCGAAGAGAACTCGTCGGCGCCACGCTCGCCGGCGGCGACCACGCGCACGAGGGCAGAGCGGTCGCGGTAATGCAGCACGTAGCTCTGGGGCTCCGGATCCTTGGGTTCAAAGTGGTTGTCGTACGGCTTGCCCGTCTCCTGGATCACGTTTGCTCCTCTCCGATGAGACAAAGGGACTGTCCCTTTGTCTCATGTGTGCATTATCCCCACGCGGTCCGACGAATGCCCGTGGCGCACCAACATATCCGTACAATAGCTACGAGAAGCGTTTGGATATCATCGTCACGCAGGCATCGGAGGAACCCATGGCAGACTACATCCTCGTCACCGAGTCCGGCTCCGACATCCACGAGGAGACCGCGCGCCGCCACGGCATTGTGGTGGTCCCCATGCACGTGAACTTTGGCGACCTCTCGCGCGACGACAACTCCTTCCCGCCCGAGGAGCTCTACGAGTACTACAAGACCACGGGAAAGCTCCCGCAGACCTCGGGCTGCACGCCTGCCGACTTCAGCGCCGCCTTTGACCATATTCACGAGAAGTACCCCACGGCCAAGATCCTCTACCTGGCCTACTCCGCCGCGACCACGGTCTCCTACCGCAGCGCGCACCTCGCAGCCGAGGGGCGCGACTACGTGGCCATGATGGATACCAAGTCCGTCTCTTGCGCGCTCCGCCTGGTGGTGACCAACGTCGCCCGCATGATGGAAGTCAACCCCGACGCCACAGAAGACGAGGTCAAGGCCTTCGTCGATGACCAGGTGCGCCGCATTCGCTTTGCCTTCGTCCCCGGCGACCTCGACTACCTGCGCGCGGGCGGGCGCCTCTCCAACGTGGCGTTTCTCGGAGCGACGCTTTTGCGCATCAAGCCAACGGTCGAGGTTCTCGACGGCAAGCTTGTGGCCACCAAGAAGCGCCGCGGCACCATGGTCAAGTGCGTGGGCCAGCTCGTCGAGGATTTTGTGACCCGCGAGCCCATGGACCTCTCGCGCGTGAACCTCACCTACACGGTGGGCAACGCGCCCGACCCGCTGATAAAGACGCTTGTCGAGAAGATCCTGCGTGATCACGGCGCACAGGAGATCGAGTGGGTCAAGTCCGGCTGCGTCATTGCCAGCCACTCCGGCCCGGGCGCCTTTGGCATTGCCGCGCTGGCGGCGGAGTAGGACACAGCTGGTTCCGGCTTTTGCCAGGGCAAGCCGTTACGAGCGCGACGCCAACGCCCTTCTCACCAGCGTGGGCCCCAGCTCGCTAGCGAGAACCGCCGCGAAGATGAGCGCAAAGCCCGCCACCAAGCGCGGCGTGAGCTGCTCGCCGTAGAAGAGCACACTCGCCACCACGGCAAACACGCTTTCGAGGGAGAGCAGAAGCGCCGCGGGCGCCGGCGGCACCACGGTCTGCGCCACGTTCTGAACCGCGTTGCACACGCACGAGGCAAGTACGACCATGTACGCGAGCGACCACCAAAACGACGCATCCAGCGTCGAGAGGTCCGTTGCAGGCTCGCCCAGGAGAAGCGAGAAGACCCAGCAGGCCGCGCTGCTCACGGCCATCTGGATCACCGTGAGCGTCATCATGTCGTGCGCGCCAGCAAACTTGGCCACAAACACAATCTGCAGGGCAAAGAGCAGCGCCGAGAGGAGCGTGAGCTGCTCGCCCGCGCCGAGGGACGGCACGAGGTCCTCCCCCAGCGAGATGAGACCAACACCCGCCATGCAGAGTACCGCTGCAAGGACGCTGGTCGCACCCGGCCTCCTGCGGGCGACGACCCAGTTCACGAACGGCACCAGCACGCAGTAGACCGCGGTGAGAAAGGCGCTCCTGCCGGGAGTGGTGTAGGTGAGACCCACGTTTTGCACCGCATATGCAGCGCCGGCAAGCACGCCCAAGATACTTCCTGCAAGAAGGTGGCTCCAGTCAAAGTTGTCACGCAACTGGCGCCAGCACACGGCGCCCAAGAGCAGTGCGGCGAGAAGGAACCTCAGCGCCATGAGCGAGCAGGCAGGCATGACGTCGAGCGACCCCTTGATAATGACGAAGGAGCCGCCCCAGATAAGGGCGCAGGAGGCAAGGGCCAGCTTCCAGGCCCACATTGGTATGTCTCGCGCGTTTGGCATGTGGGCGATTATACGACCCGGGAACGGTCTCACACGGCAGGCGCAGGGATTTTTCTCGCGCTCGTCTCCGCAGGCGCCTGCATGCCGTAAACTTGAAAGCGCTGGAGGATTTCCGGCACCAGAGCTCTAACCGGCATAGCCGGCAACTATCGCGTCGGTGCAAGGGGCACCGGCGAGGGAGTTCGGAGAGGAGAACACATGCAGTATTCGGCAGAAGTGGAGCGCATGTGCCCAGTTGCCAAGGGTGCATACCACGGACCGGCACCCATCCCCGAGGAGGGCAAGTGGGTTCAGGCCAAGGAGATCACTGACATCTCCGGCTACACCCACGGTGTTGGTTGGTGCGCCCCGCAGCAGGGTGCCTGCAAGCTCAGCCTCAACGTCAAGAACGGCGTCATCGAGGAGTGCCTCATCGAGACCATCGGCTGCTCGGGCATGACCCACTCCGCCGCCATGGCCGCCGAGATCCTCCCCAAGAAGACCATCCTCGAGGCCCTGAACACCGACCTCGTGTGCGACGCCATCAACGTTGCCATGCGTGAGCTGTTCCTGCAGATCGTCTACGGCCGCAGCCAGACCGCGTTCTCCGAGGACGGCCTGCCCATCGGCACCGGCCTCGACGACCTCGGCAAGGGCCTGCGCTCCATGGTGGGCACCATGTACGGCACCGCCGCCAAGGGCGCCCGCTACCTCGAGCTCACCCAGGGCTACGTCACCCGCATGGCCATCAACAAGAATGACGAGATCGTGGGCTTTGAGTTCCTCAACCTCGGCAAGTTCACCGACGCGGTCAAGGCCGGCGTCGACCCCGCAGAGGCCGTCCAGAAGGCCATGGGTCACTACGGCCAGTGGGATCAGGCTGTGAAGTTCATCGATCCTCGCACCGACGAGGAGACCCACAGCACCGAGTCCACGTTCCCCGTCCACGAGTAACTCCGAGTAGAGAGAAGGAGGTACAGCACATGGCCATCACGTTCGAAGGCTACGAGCGCCGCATCGCCCAGATCAACAAGGCGTGCGAGCAGTACGGCATCAAGGACCTCGAGGAGGCCCTCAAGCTCTGCACCGACCGTGGCTTCAACCCCTA
This sequence comes from uncultured bacterium, assembly GCA_905214175.1. Classification (GTDB taxonomy): domain Bacteria; phylum Actinomycetota; class Coriobacteriia; order Coriobacteriales; family Atopobiaceae; genus Tractidigestivibacter. Next base: position 317 of record CAJMLD010000153.1, on the reverse strand, counting down.
TGACATCACCACCGGCATCCAGTCCATCGCGTTCGAGAACGCCAAGTGGGCATACACCCTGGGCTGCGCCATCGCGCTAAAGAAGGCCGAGAAGGGCGAGGTCACCACGGCCTCCGAGGCTGCCGCCGCCATCGGCGAGGGCCTGCAGGCCTTCTGCGTTCCCGGCTCCGTCGCCGACGACCGCAAGGTTGGCCTTGGCCACGGTAACCTGGGCGCCATGCTCCTCGGCGAGGACACCGAGTGCTTCGCGTTCCTGGCTGGCCACGAGTCCTTCGCCGCCGCCGAGGGCGCCATCGGCATCGTCAAGAACGCCAACA
>CAJMLD010000152.1 GCA_905214175.1 uncultured bacterium | reverse complement strand
CGCCATCGGCTGCGGACCTGGCCCAGGCCCACGAGTATGCGGCGCAGACCTTCTCGCAGGCGCTCAAGGACGCAGGAGAGCGTCTGGGTCGCCCCCAGACGCTCGTGGTCACGGGCGGGACGGTCACCACGCTGGTTGCCATCGATGCCGAGCTTGATCCATACGACCCCGCGTACGTGCATCTCCATGAGCTTACGGGCGAGAAGGTCGACGCCCTTGAGCGGCGCCTTGCCTCGCTCACGCAGGAGGGGCGTGCCGCGCTCAAGGGCATCCAGGCCAAGCGTGCGCCCGTGATCTTGGGTGGCGCCGTTGCGGTGTCCGAGCTTGTGCGCCAGACGGGCTTCTCGAGCCTTACGGTGAGCGAGAGCGATCTTCTCTTTGGCCTTTCGATCGTCGCTGCTGCTATGCTTGAGGGGCGCGAGTCTCCGGTGGTGTGGAAGCCCACCATGAGGCCGCTCAAACCGTCTGGGGAGTAGCCCTCCCCAAGACAACCTGGGGGCGTGGCGGAATTGGCATACGCAGGGGACTTAAAATCCCTCGCCGAAAGGATTGTGGGTTCGAGTCCCACCGCCCCTACCATTTCTCGGCTCGGCTAGCTCCGCGCAGCATGCCTGTTGGCGTCGCGCGGTAAGCCTGGCCGCGGCCTGTCTCCGGTCGGTACTCGGCCCACCTGCCGCTGGCGTGTTGTTTTGGCGCACGCGCCCAGAACATCCCGTTGCGTGTCCTGCATGAGGACAAGTGGTGTACAACTATGTCTCGCAACGTAGGTGCGCATGGAGCGGGGGAGGGGCAGCATGACAGAGAACGGCGCAGATGCGTTGAGAGATGCCCAGCAGGCGGCGACCGGCAGGTCCGCAGAGCGGGTCGCGGGCACGGCAGGCTCCGCTCCCGTGTACTCGCAGCTGGCAGACCTTCTGCGCGAGAAGATCGCGCTGCACGAGTGGGCTCCTGGCTCCCGCATCCCCTCCGAGCACGAGCTCATGGCGCGCTTTGGCATTTCGCGCGGCACCGTCCGCCGTGCCATCAGCGAGCTCGTGGACGAGGGGTTTCTCGTCCAGGTGCGCGGTTCGGGCACCTTTGTCTCCGAGCGCGCCCTCTCGCATCCCGCGGGCGAGCGTCCCCTCTCGTTTGGTGAGTCCCTTCGCGAGCAGGGCAAGGACTTCGTGACCCACGTCCTCGACAAGCGCGTGGTGCCCGCCCCCGCAGACGTCTCCGAGCACCTGCGCATCCAACCCGGCAGTCCGGTGCTCTACCTGCTGCGCGTTCGCACCGTCGAAGGCAAGCCGGTCCTCTGCCAGGAGGGTTGGGAGAACCTTGGCGAGTGCCCTGGCCTCGAGGAAGCTGACTTCTCGCACGAGACGGCCTTTGACGCTGTCGAGCGTTGCTCTGGTCGAAAGATCACCTGGTCAAAGGTGCGCTACTCCGCGTCTGCGGCGGGGGATCGCGCGGCGGCGCTGGGATGCGACGAAAACGACCCCGTTCTCGTGCTGCGTCAGACCATCGGTCTTACGGATGCGACGGTCATCGAATGGGGTCTCACCTGGCTGCGCGCCGGGCAGGAGGTCGTCGGGACCTCGGTTCAGGGCGGCTGGCTTCCCACGGCGCTCGCCTCGGCGCTTGTCCCCTCTGAGCGGCGCCGTCTCTCGGGGCTTGCCCTGGACATCCGTCGCGCCGTTGTCGAGTTTGCGCACGCAAATCCGAATATGCCGTTCCACCTGGGCGGCAGCCTCTCGGCAGCAGAGATTCTCGCGGTGCTCTACGGTGGCGTCATGCGCACGGGGGCCGATGGTACCCCCTGGGAGCGGCGCGATCGCTTTGTGCTCTCCAAGGGGCACGCTTCTCTCGCGCTCTACCCGGCACTGCTCCATGCGGGGCTCGTCTCGCAGGAGGACATCGACCGCGGCCTTCTCGGCCCCAATGCCGTGCTGTTCAAGCATCCCAGGCGAGACCCTGCCCGCGGCATCGAGACCTCCGGCGGCAGCCTTGGCATGGGGCTTGGCTACGCATGTGGCCTGGCCATTGCTGCCAACAGGCGCTCGAGTGGATCGCGCGTGTTCTGCCTGCTGGGCGACGGCGAGTGCAACGAGGGCTCGGTCTGGGAGGCCGCCGCGCTTGCCGGCCACCTGGGCCTGGCGTCGCTCACGGTTGTCGTGGACGTCAATGGGCTGCAGCTCGACGGGCCAACGGCGCAGATTCTGGACACGGGGAGCCTTGCGGAGAAGTTTCGCGCCTTTGGGTTCGAGGCAATCGAGGTGGACGGCCACGACGTAAGTGCGCTTTGGAGTGTGCTTGCGCCCAGCCACACGCGGCCGCGGGCGGTGCTTGCTCACACCACCAAGGGCAAGGGGCTCTCGTTTGCCGAGAACTGCGTGGAGTGGCACGACAACAAGCTGACTGACGAGCTGTATGCGCAGGCAGTCAAGGAGCTTGGCCGGGAGGTGAGCCATGTCTAGAGAGGTCGCCGGAACGCCTGCATGCGTCTTGAATCCCGCCGAGTTCGACCGGCTGGACTCGCGCGTGGCCTTTGGCCGCGCGCTTGGTGCGATTGCCGAGTATGACCAGCAGGTCATGGCCGTTGTCTCGGACTATGGTCGCCGGCTTGCTCTGGACGCGCTGCGCTCCAAGCTGCCCGGCTCCGTTATCCAGTGTGGTATTGCCGAGCAGAACCAGGTCGAGGTTGCGTCTGCCTTGGCCAACGAGGGCTTCCATGTGTTTGCCCCGTCCTACGCGCCTTTCATCACGGCTCGCGTGCTCGACCAGGTGCGCGTTAACCTGGGGATGATGGAGTCACCGGTCGCGCTCGTGGGGCTTGGTGCGGGGTATCACGCGGGAATCCTTGGCCCCAGTCACATGGCGCTGGAAGACCTTGCCTGCATGCGCTCGATTCCCGGCCTCACGGTGGTGACGCCGGCAACCAACACCGAGCTTGCCTGCGCGCTCGCGGAGCTCGCGCGCAATCCGCGGCCTGCCTACGTGCGCATTACGCAGGCGCCTGCCGGCGATTCCGAGCTTCCCGTTGGGGGCTTCGAAATTGGGCGCTGCCGCGTTCTTGCGGACGATGCGCCGAACGGCATGGCAGACGTTGCGATTGCCGCGTGCGGCTCCATCGCGTCGCGCGCGCTTGCGGCCGCGGGGCTGCTGCGCACGCGGGGGCTCGCCTGCCGTGTGGTGAGCGTGGGAACCGTGAAGCCGCTTGACCAGCGCGTTGTTGATCTTCTCGCCAGCGCGAGGCTTGCCGTGACGGTGGAGGAGCACAGCGTGGTGGGCGGCCTTGGCGGCCTTCTCGCTGAGGAGCTGCTCGACCGTGGGGGAGCCCCGGGGCTGCTGCGCCTTGGCGCGCCTGACCTTTACCCCGAGGCAGACGAGCAGCCCCGCCTGCTTGAGCGCGCGGGACTTACCTCTGAAGGCATTGCGGCATCCATCCTCGCCCGACTGGGGTAGGGATGCGGCTTTCGCGTGCGGCTGTCGCGCGGCTTACTGCTCCATGAGGTGCAGGATTTGCTCGTTGGCTGCATCCGCGCCGGAGCCGGTGAGGTAGGGCGTCCCGTCAACGGCCGGGCAGTGCAGCTCGGAGGGCTGGATGGCGGTGACCACCATGAAGTCGCAGCTCTTGGACTTCTCGGGCGCAGTGCTGAGAGGCACCTGCGCAATCTCGTAGTGGCCCCTGTAGCCATGCGCGTCGAGGAGCTCCTCGATTTTCTTGCGTGCAATCGTCGAGGTGACAACACCGGAGCCGCATGCGATGAGGATGCGCTTCTTCTTGTCCGACATGTGGTGGGCTCCCTTCGATGCGAGCGGCACGATGCTGTCCGTAGGCACCTGACCTTATCAGCCATGGTAGCGTGACGGCCCGGCATGTGGGATGGCGTGCTGCACGGTTTTACCGAGGCGCCGCTCGCCGTCCCCGGGAGCCTCCCCGCACAAAAAGCGGCCGCCTTCACGTGGGAAGGTGGCCGTCGCATGGTGCAAATGGTGCCCCCAACGAGACTCGAACTCGTGTCGTCGCCTTGAAAGGGCGATGTCCTGACCGCTAGACGATGGGGACGCAGGTGAGAGTATATCAGAGCGGCGCGGTTCTACCAGTCGTAGCCGTGCTCCTCCGCATAAGCATTGGCTGCCGCGTGGAACCATGGGAAGCCATCGGCCCAGGCGACAAAGTCGGGAACGTCTGCGATGATGGGTTCCGCCTCATGGACGGCGAACGTTGCCTCCTCGAACCCACCTGCGGGAACCTCGGGCCTGTCGGGGAGGTAGATCTCCACAAACGTGGGCCTGAGCAGCGCGTACGCCGCTCCCTCGCAGAGCTCGCCGTACCCGCGGAGCGCGCGACGCGCGGCGGTCATGCGTCCCAGCTTGTAGAGGAGGATGGTACGGCCCAGGTTGAGCCAGGAGTTCTCGCGTCCCGCGAGACGGGCGTCAAGCTCGTTGAAGCCCTCCTCGTCCTCGAGACGCGCCAGCGCCAGTGCAG
>CAJMLD010000151.1 GCA_905214175.1 uncultured bacterium | reverse complement strand
ATTTCTATTGTTGAGCAGGGCGTTTCTCTCCTCTTGCGAGGTCTCGGGAGGGAACTCGGTATTGTCGATGAAGAAGTGGCAGGTACGTATGTCCCCTCGGCTCCAGAGCAGGTAGCACTCCGCAGGCTCGCCGTCGCGGCCGGCGCGGCCCGCCTCCTGGTAGTACTCCTCAAGCGAGAGCGGCAGCCCGAAGTTGACAACAAAGCGCACGTCAGACTTATCGATTCCCATCCCAAACGCGTTGGTTGCGACCATGACGCGCACCTCGTCGCGCACGAACGCCTCCTGTGAGGCGGCGCGCTCGTCGTTCTCCATGCCCGCGTGATAGCTCGCCGCGGTTGTTCCCGTCTCGCGCAGGGTCTCCGCAAGTTCATCGACCTTCTTTCGCGTGGTGGCGTACACAATGCCAGACCAGCTTGGATACGCCGCGAGGTAGCCAAGCAGCCAGCGCGTGCGTTCCTTGGGCGTGAGCTCGAACGAGGAGAGCCGTAGGTTGGGCCTGTCAAACCCATTCACCTGGACCGCAGGATCACGAAGGTCGAGCAGCCGCGATACGTCCTGCCGCACGCGAGCCGTGGCGGTTGCCGTAAGAGCGCAGACAACGGGTCGGCGAGGTAGCTGGCTGACAAACGCCGGAATTCCCCGATAGGCGGGGCGGAAGTCCTGGCCCCACTGGCTTACGCAGTGTGCCTCGTCAACGGCGATCAGCGGGACGCGAACCTGCTGCACGAAGGAAACAAAGCGCTGGTCAGCCAGGCGTTCCGGCGCAACGTACATGATGTCGTACCACCCGGCGATCGCCCGCGCCATCACAACCTCCTGCTGGCGCGGGGTAAGCGTCGAGTTGAGGTAGGAACCCCTGATGCCAGCCGCCTTGAGAGACCGCACCTGGTCGCCCATGAGCGAGATGAGCGGAGAGACCACAAGCGTGAGACCGCCGAGAAGAACGGCGGGTATCTGGTAGCAGACGGACTTGCCGGCACCCGTGGGCATCACGGCAAGGGCATCGCGACCAGAGAGAATGGCTGAGATGACCTCGGCCTGCCCTGGCCGGAAGGAGTCGTAGCCAAAGTAGGTGCTCAGGGCCTTGCGGGCATCATCAAGCGTGAGCCCCTGTGTTCCAGCGACGTTCTCGCCTGCCGCCATCTCTCCCCATCCTTCTATGTCTACTTGGAGATAGTGCCGTTCGCCGGCAATATCAAACCGCCTGCAGGTACTACGATACAACGCATGAGCAGACAAGAAGACACAGCAACGACAAAGTATCGGCAGATGACCGAGGAGCCCATACGGCCCCTCATACTCTCGCTTGCCGCTCCGTCTATCGTCTCGAACCTCGTGACCAGTGTCTACAACCTCTGTGACACCTTCTTTGTAGGGTCGCTCGGAACCTCGGCCGAGGGTGCCATCGGGATCTCGTTCGTAGTCATGACTGCCATCCAAGCCGTGGGCTTTGGCATGGGCCAGGGCACAGGCAATGCCATCTCGCGATACCTGGGCGCCAGGGAGCGGGAACGTGCGTGCATTATGGCCACCAACGGCCTCGTGACGACGCTTCTTCTCGGCACGCTCATCGCCATTGTGGGAAATATCTTCATCGAGCCAATCTGCCTGGTGGCTGGCTCGACGGCCACCATTCTCCCCTACGCCAAGACGTTCGTGGGCATCATCCTTCTTGGAGCTCCCTTCATGTGCAGCTCGCTCATGCTTAACATGCAGCTGCGCTTCGAGGGCGAGGCGCTCCACTCGATGATTGCCATCATGACGGGTGCGCTTATCAACATTGCTTTGGAGCCGCTTCTCATCTATGGGGCTGGTCTTGGCATAGCGGGAAGCGCTATCTCTACGGTGATTTGCCAGTTCATCAGCTTCTGCATCCTTGTCTGGCAGATTCAGCGCGTGGGAATCACGCCCCTTGCTCCAAAATGGTTGAGACGACCCACCCGTGCCATGGTCAGGAAGATCGTAAACGGAGGTCTGCCCTCCTTCGTGCGACAGTGCATGCTCGGCGTGGCCACTACACTCCTGAACGAGGCCGCGCGGCCGTTTGGCGATGCCGCCATTGCCGCGCTTGCCGTCGTGCAGCGCATCACGAGCATTGGCAACTACGTCCAGATTGGCATTGGCCAGGGCTTCCAGCCGGTTGTTGGCTACAACTACGGCGCCAAGCTCTACGAGCGCATCCGCGCTGGGTACCGCTTTTCCGTGAGGACGGCGTTTGTCGCCGTGGCTCTGCTGGGCGTTGTGACCTTTGCGTTTGCGCCGCAACTTGTGGGGCTGTTCTCGAGCGATCAAGAGGTCGTGACCATAGGTACGCTTGCCCTGCGCGTTGAGAGCTTCACGCTGCCCCTTACCGGAACGGCGATGATCACCAACTTCCTGCTCCAGACAACCGGCCGCATGTGGAGAGCGACCATCCTTGGTGCCTGTCGCCTGGGTCTCGTGTTGGGGCCGGTTGTTCTTATACTCCCGCCCATCCTGGGGCTTCTCGGCGTTCAGCTGGCTCAGCCCGTGACCGATGTCATCACCTTCTTGGTGACCATCCCCATGGCGTGGTCGATCCTGCGCGAGCTTGCCCTAGAGGAGCGCGACGGTCGGTAACGCACCCGACGCACCCAAACGCGAGGTGGGCCTATCATGGTGCGCCGTGGGCAGATTCGCGCGAGACGCGCACGACATATGGAGGCAAGCGGTTATGGAAACCTTTAACGAGCTGTACTACAGGGAGCCCAACAAGAAAGACTTTGATGCCGTCGTGACCTCATGCGTCCCCGAGGGCGAGGGTTTCGCGATCGAGCTCGACGATACCGCCTTCTACCCCACCGGCGGAGGCCAGCCGGGGGATCGTGGCACGCTGACCATTGGCACAGGCGATGAGCAGGTCGTGGCCCACGTTCGCGAGGCCGTCCCCGGGAAAGGCGTGGGCGAAGTCATCCACTACGCGGACACGGCGCTGCCCGTTGGCGCAAGCGTCCACGGCGCGCTCGACTGGACCTGGCGTCGCGACAACATGGAGGCGCACACGGGCGAGCACATAGTCTCGGGCATCGTGCACGCGCTCTTTGGCTACAACAACGTGGGCTTTCACATGGGCGAGCGCTGCATCGAGGTCGACTTTGACGGCGTGCTTACCGCCGACGACGCACTTGACGTCGAGCGTCGGGCAAACGCCGCAATCCGCCGGGACGTGAGCGTGGAGGCGCTGCTTCCCTCTCCCACCGAGCTTGCGGCGATGGACTATCGCAGCAAGAAAGACCACGAAGGCCAGATTCGCGTGGTGAGGATTGCAGGCGTCGATTCCTGCGCCTGCTGCGGGACGCATGTTTCCTCGACAGGGCAGGTGGGTCTCATCAAGATCTTGCGACTGACCACCAAGAAGAAGCGGACCCGCCTGGAGCTGCTCTGCGGTCGGCGCGCGCTTGAGGCGTGCGAGGCGGCCATGCAGAGCCTGCGCGAGACAAGCAACTTCCTCACGGTGGGAGACGACGAGGTTCCGGAGGCCGTGCGGCGTCTCTCTGCCGAGAAGGACGAGCTTAAGCACCAACTGAAGCAGGCTGGCCGCACGCAGATCGATCAGTATGTGGCAACGCTTGCCCCAGAGGGTTCGCTCGCTGTGTGCTTCCTCCCGGGTCTTGACGTCGATGACCTTCGCTACCTGTGCGAGTGCGTCCTTGAGCGCACGTCCGCCACCATATGCGCCGGTCTCTCGCCCGTCGAGGGCGATGGCTCTCGCCTGGCGTACGTGATGGCCTCCTCTGGCGCGGATCTTAGGGCCGCGTGCAAGGAGCTCAACGCTCGGCTCGGTGGCCGGGGTGGAGGAAAGCCGCAGATGGTCCAGGGTAGCTGGACAACCACGCATGAAGCCGCGGAAGCCGCCATTCGCGAAGTCTTAGGTTAGCGAACACGCCTGCGAGAATCTCTCTCCAGCTGTCTCGACCTGGATGTCGGGCTTGCCTTGCAAGCCATCAGGGACCATTTAGGCATGTGCCACTTTTGTGGCATATGCCATTGAATGGGTAACATAAACCTAGCCCCCGCGTTGGGGCAAAACCCCGCATTCTATATCAAACGTTTTTCAAGGAGAGAATTATGTACGCAGGTTATCACGTGCACCATGGACATGGTGGACACTGTGGACACCATCACGGCGGATATCATCACGAGCACGGCTGCCATCGCGATTTCGAGGGCGGAGAAGCCCAGACCGACTCGAGTTTGTCACTTGTCTGCCCGTGCGTCGGCGTGACCAGGCAAGATATCGAGCCGGCGGTCGCGAACGGCGCAAAGACGCTCGAGGACGTGGAGAACGCAACCGGGGCGGGAACGCGCTGCGGGCGCTGCACGGGTGAGGTAGAGGCATGTCTCAACGAGGTGCTTGCCGCGCAGGCCTCGTAAAAGAAGCCGTGCCGAGAGGAACGAGCACCAGCTTTCAGATACTGGCTGTCACCGTTCTTTTGAGGTGCAATACAAGAAGGCGGCCCCGGTCGTGAAG